>JAPLIO010000238.1 GCA_026389055.1 Candidatus Melainabacteria bacterium
ACCATCAATGACAAAACATGCTATTTAATCGGTCAAATGGTATAAGAGCCCATTTAGATCTATTATTTGTAGATTCTATCCTAGGGGGAACCATGCAGGTAACTGGTAATACACTAGAACAAAAAATAAGGGCGTTAATGCTTAAAACGCAAGTGTTGCAAGAACTCATTAAAGGCAGAGTAAAATCCGCCGAGCAACTGAATCATTTAGAAGCTCTATTAGAAACAGATACATTCCAAGAGGTTACTTAATACCCATAAGCTCTCAAACACTTTTGATTAGTTGTGTCTCCTCGGCTTTAATGGGGTGCCACTAGTTTTCAGGTTAAAATCAACTAACTTTTAGGTTGAAACCAACTAGTTATAGTTGAAAATCAACTAGTTTTTAGGTTGAAACCAACTAGTTATAGTTGAAAATCAACTAACTTTTAGGTTAAAACCAACTAGTTATAGTTGAAAATCAACTAACTTTTAGGTTGAAACCAACTAGTTATAGTTGAAAATCAACTAGTTTTTAGTGGGTAACCGTAGCACAAAATAGAGGGGTTTTGGTTTTAGTGCAATTATAAGCTTCGTGTTCAACCGCCTATTTACAAAGGTAAATCAAATGATGACCGCCATTGACCCATCACAATCCGTACCCTATGCCTACCCGCAACTTTCAGCAGAAAAGCTGAAACAGCGTACAGCTAGAGCTTCTACACCAGAAGAGGCTACCGCCAAAAGCGTACTGGCTCAACCCCGAAAAGACGTATTAGCCCTAGGCGATAAACTGTACATTGAAACCAGCCCACAAGAATTGGTTGAAGCAAAAAGAAGAGCATTACAACAGCAACACCCCCGTCCCGCTTGGGTAAACAACCTACTTTCTTCTGCCATAGCAGGCGGTGTTTTTGGCGTAATTCACGGTATGTTCAGCATTGCGAGCGATTTAATCAACAACATCAAACTCTCGGGTGAAAACTTAAAACAAAAGGCACTTAGTTTTGCCTTATATTTTGGCATTTCAACGCTTGGGTTATTTGCCGTACGAAGTATTACAGAAGCCTTGGATAAAAGAAACGATAATTAGCATCCTAAAATAAATGCTGGTAATACTATATCCGATTTTAAATGGCGTGATGGTAGCGTTCCAGCACGGCTATTACGTCGGCTACGGGGACGGTGTCATCAACAACCAAGCTACCAATGGGGTCTGTGGGCAATACAAACCGCAATCCATCTGCTTTTAGCACTTTTTTATCTTTCCGCATAAGGGCTACCAACTCATCCACAGTGGGCAATTTTGGCAAAGCAATCGGAAATAAATTCAACGTCTCCAACAAGTTCTGAACTCTGTTGGCTGTTTGTGTAGAAACCAAGTGGAGTCGTTCTGCCAGCCAAAATGCCTGCATCAACCCAATCGCAACGGCTTCCCCATGCAATAAAACCCCATACCCCAATGCAGATTCATACGCATGAGCAAAGGTATGCCCCAAATTAAGGCAAACCCTGCCTGTGGCATCATCCGAAGCGGCAGATTCTTGTTCGTCTCTTGCCACAACGGCAGCTTTCAATTGGCAACAGTTGGCAATTAACGAAGGCAAATTTTCCGCCCAATTACTACCGACTGCTTCATAATGGGCTAAAAAGCTGGTTTCAGCAGTTAAAGGGGTTTCATTCCCCAAGGCTGCCTGTTCAATTAAGGCGTACTTCACCATTTCCGCTAAGCCTGCCAAGCGTTCACGTTGAGGCAGTGTTTCAATGCAAGCCGTATCCGCCACCACCAAACTGGGCTGATAAAACGTGCCAATCGCATTTTTTACATCTTTAAAATTAACGGCAACCTTGCCCCCAACGCTAGAATCCACTTGGGCTAGCAGGGTAGTAGGCACCTGCACAAACTGGCACCCTCGGTAATAAGTGGCCGCCGCATAACCAGACAAATCGCCCACAACGCCCCCGCCAAGGGCTAAAACCACATCTCTCCGACTGATACCAAAAGCGTGGCACGCTTCGTATAGTTGGGAAAGTTGGTCTGCCGTTTTGGCTATTTCACCCGTAGGCACCACAAAGGTTTGGGTCAAAACGCCTTCGGCTTTTAACGAATTTTCAACCGTGTTCAAATACAAACCAGCGACTGTTTTATCAGTTACAATAAGCACTTTACCAGATTGGTTGTTCTTAAAAACGTGGATTTTCAGCAATAGGGGTAAGTTGTTCAATACGCCAGCCCCAATAATGATAGGATAAGTTCTTGGGCAACCCGCCAACGCAACGGAAACGGTTTGGAGGCTAGTAGAGGGTGGGGTTACTGTCATCATCATGATTATACTGCCCCTTGTTGCGAATTAAAATAGGCTAATAACCCACGCAATAACACATCAACGGCTTGTTCAGGGCGTAACCCTGCTGTTTCAACCGAAACATGGGCTTGCTGATAAAACGGTAACCGTTCTTCAAAGCGTTGAAAAAACACGTCTTCGGGGTTAGGCACATCAATCAGTGGCCGATCTTTGGGGCTAAACAACACCCGTTCTAGCAGTTGCTCGGGGGGCATATCAATGTAAATAACCCAACCTGCCTGCAGGGCTAAATCTAAGTTGGTTTGTTCTACTAAGGCACCGCCCCCAGTGGCAACAACAGCTTGCGGTTGTTGTAAGCACAGCTCAAGCACTTGGCGTTCTACTTCCCGAAAGTGTTCTTCCCCGTAAAGCGAAAAAATATCGGGTATGCGTTGATGCGTTTCTTTTTCAATTTGTTTATCGGTATCTAAAAAGGGAAGCCCGAGGGTTTGGGCTAGCTTTCTGCCCAGTGTGCTTTTTCCGCAGCCCATAAAGCCTGTTAAGATAAGCCTTGCACCCTTTTGGCTAGGGTGTTGTTGCAAAGCAGCACGAACAGATTGTACTAAAGAGGCCGACGATAAGTCAGGCGAATCAGGCGAAAGTGGCATTGCATTAAATAGTTTCTAAGCGTTGAAAATAACAAGTGATTTTATTATATCAAAAAATCAAGTAGAAGGATGGCTGGAATATAATACCGATTCAATCATTAAATAGCGTGTTCTGTCATCGATTGTCGTTTCAGTCTTTAGCTAGTGGGTGTTAAGCATCTGTGTCAAGCAGAGTGATTGCAGGGCAATCAACGAACAAGAACCCCCTTAAC
>JAPLIO010000161.1 GCA_026389055.1 Candidatus Melainabacteria bacterium
ATCTGTTCAAATGGTATCCCTTGGTAAAATAGTGCTAGCGATCTAGCTTAACAGCGGGTGTTTGAACCCGAGGGGGTGAACGATCGACTAGCACTATTTTATTCTACCAACACATAAGGGGGGTGACCGTTAATGCGTAAGTCGTTTGGCATCCGAATCGTTCAGAAAAACTTTTCCACAAAAACAGCCTCCCAACTACAGGAAAAAAATTATAGGTATGTTTATAGGTTAGGGGGGGTAATTCCGCGCACAAGGGGGGGTAATTCCGCGTGGATAACTTTTCCTTTCAACAGGGTTATTCACAAAATCAGAGTATGATTTTCCTGACTGAAACCTGTGATTTTGGGATCGGGGGGGATGACGGCTTCAACAACAGCCCGCCTATTGTTTCTTCAACCCGTGCATCGGGATAGACGGCAAGCACTTGATGCAAGGACTGCCTCATTTGCCGTTTGAAATCCTTGCCTTCCTTGTATTCCTGCCCAAACTGTTCCTTCAGGTTATTCCAGCTTACTTTCGTGCCGCTAAACTTTTCAATGCGGCAAAGGCGGTGTGCCAGCCATGTGTAAATGTCCAGCGACAAGGCCGAATGCTTCAGGGCTGCCAATGCCCGATGATCCAGCGGCACGGCATGGCTGTTCAGGGTTTCGTAAAACTCGTGGGACAACTCCATCACACCCGGCCATAAGGATGTTTGCAAATGGTCATTGTTCAGCCATGCTTCAAACCGTGAAATGGGCTGGGTATTCACCGTAACATTCCGACCCAGCAAAGCGATACCCATTGTCAAACGGCAAGCGGCCAAAGCCTGCATTTGTTTTTTGAACATGGTGTAACCGCCTTTAACGCCTCCGCTTGTATCCACTCCCAAAGCAACCAGAAACTCCCGCATACTATTACCGACTTCGATGATACGCTGCTGCTTTCGGATCGCTTCACCTGAAATATGCACCATTACCAGACGGGGGCGCGTGCCATAAGGCAAGGGCTGATCGACCAGTCGCTTGCCGTCAAACAAGGTTCCGGCTTCCAGCCTGATAACGGCTGATCCGCTGTGCCGTTCAAAAACACGTTCATCTGTTGCCTTTCGGGGCATTCCGACCTGGCACATGATGGCGTGCAAAAAATCTATCCGCTCTGGCGGCTCCTGATGAATGAGTGTGCCTGTTTCCAGTAACTGATAATCGGTTGGGGTCAGGTTCTTTTGTCTGGGCATGATCAGCCCTTACCTTTTTCAAGGCTCTGGCTCAGAACAAACTGAATCCATGCACTCCGGCTTATGCCTCGTTTCTTGGCGGCTTTATCCACATTAGCCAGCAAGTCAGGGGCAAACCGGATCATCACGGGTTTGCGCTGTCTGTCTGTTTCTGCTTCTTCTTCGATGCGTCCAGCCCCTGAAATAAAGGCTTGTGCCGCCCGATCATCCGTTTTCGGAAGGGTGTCTTTTGTGCTGCTGTTTGGTCTTTTTGCGATAGCCATTGTATTGCACTCCGATTGCGTTATTGGATGGCAGAAAGCAGGGCTGCCAGTTCTTCCACGGCCTTGCTGTCCTTGGGGGTCTGTTCGGTCACGGCGCGGCCTGTGGCTGCGGCGTTGGGGAATGCCTTGCGGCGGCCAATGCTCACAGGTAGAAACTCCAGCCCCTCGATCTCGCTTAATGCTTCGGCGGATTCCTCGTTGTCCCGGCCTTGGGCATCTGCACCATTGAGAATGACAAAGGCACGCAAGCCCTCGTTAATTTCGCGGGCTTCCTTTACCAGTTCAGCAACCTGATCCACTGCCCAAATATCAAAGCTGCGGGGCTGCACGGGAATCAGCAAGGTTTCTGCTACAGTCAAGGCGGCTCGCAAGCTGCCTGTATCGCGTCCGCCACTGTCGATCACGATATCGCTGTATTTTGGGGAAAGCTGCATGACTTGGGTTCGTATAGCTGCACCGTGCAAGCTGACAGCGGTATAGCCAGCCTGTCCAAGCTGTTCGGTGCGTAGTTCAGTAAAGGTAGTGGCGGTGCGCTGCTCGTCACCGTCTACCAACAAAATATCTCGTCCCTGCTGGGCAAGGGCAATGGTTAAATTGACGGCTAGTGTGGTTTTACCCACACCGCCCTTAATGTTGCCAACAGCCAGAATCATCTGATACGCTCCGATAGTGAATAGTTGCGAATACGCTTCTAACAGATTTCAAGATGATATACAAATGCTTTCTTACAGAAAGTCTATAAACCGGGGGTGCTGGGCTGGGTGGGGCTGCAACGTCGGGGGTGGGAAACCCCATTAGAGTGGTGTTATTTTCCCTGCCCGCCAGAACAGGCGGGCAGGGAAGGGAGTCGCGTTAGCGACTCCAGAAGACGTGAATCTTGCTGCCGTCCTCGATGGTAAAGATGTCGCCGTTCAAGTCCATATCCCGGCCTATCGCGTCAAAGTCGATGTAATTGCGGTAGCGTTCTGGCACGCTGGCAAGATCGCCGCAATCCTCGGAAAAGCTCTCGGCATAGTCGCCAAGGTCGTCAAATTCGCCCTGATAATTCTCGGTAAAGGCTTCGCGGGCTTCCTCGATATTGCCGCCAAAATGGCTGACTAATTCGCCTGCCAGCTCTTCGCCCGCTTCCTGAATAAACTCGGCCACCTCGCACAAGGTCTCAAACCCGCTATATTCGCTAACCGAATAGCTCCCAAAGCCTTCATAATCGTGGATTGCCCATTCTTCAGCATTGGGAATGGGAGAGGCTTTCAGCATGGCTTGTACCTGTTCGTTAATGCTGTCGGTGTCGGTGACTTCAATCCATTCGCCGTGTAAATAACCCGCATTATAGGCGGCAAGGCAGGCAACGTAGATTCTGGTTTCGGTGCTCATGATAGGTCTCCTTTTGAGGCTTGTTTCAACGGGCGCAAAACAAGCCGTGCGGCATAGGAGGCGTGTCCACTGTCAACACGGGAGCAACCAAAGGGCGCGAATGGAGCGGGCAGACGGTTGACGCGCCTCCGCCCACGGCTAAAGCCCGATAACGTGAAACAACCGCACAAGGGGAAACCTTGGATGCACCAAACCTTTCCAGCGTGCCAGCCAGCCCTTGCACCTGCGGGATTTACTCAGGCTTAAATGCGTTCACCCCAAAACAGACAGCCACTAAAACAGGTGCTCTTGCTGCGCCTCTCATTCCCTTACCCTGACAGGCAATCCAGATCACAAAAGGCTGGGGCGTTCGTCCAATAGCGATAACAGGGTTTGCATCCTGTGCTGCTAGAGGCTTCAATCAAAAGCGGGCAGGGCAGGGGGATTGTTTACCCTGCTGGCAATACTGGATGCCCGATCCGCCAAACCATCTATCTAGGGCAATAAAAGACTGGCCTATGCCAGAATCTACAAGGATGTGGCCATTCGGACAGGGGCTTGCCTTGTCCTTACAATGAAAAACAGTTTTCAGCCTCCGCTGAAAACCTGCCACGTGGCGAACGCGGGGGGTGCAGAGGCAAGGCTGGAGAACGGCCTCGTTGCTCTCCTTTTAGCGCGTTTGACAGGTCGTTTCACACCGAAGGCTTGGCCTTGCCGCTGCGGGGGGTGGAACCCCCAAAGGCATTCAGGCGGTGGTTTTCCGTTTCTGTTCGCTTGTGTTTTTTGTTCTTGCTTTTTTCAGAACAAAAGCGCATTTTGGGACTCCCCCCATTGTTACAAAGGAGAGAACCAATGCCTGGCACCCTTTTCACGTTTTTTGACGCACTGGCTTTCACATGGCCGCCAAGCTATGGCACAATCTTCCAGATTGGTGCTGTTGTCTATTTTATGGGCTGGTTGCTCATCCAGTGGGACAATGCCCGCCCGATGCGCGGATCAGCGGAACATGAAACCGCGTCCGCACATGGCACAGCCCGCTGGGCACGGTGGCGAGATGTCACCAAAGCCCGGTCAAACCTTAAATATGACGGTATCATCCTTGGCTTGTGGAAACACAAGGGCAAGGTTTTGCGCGTCAATACCGACAGCCATATCGTCACCCTTGCCCCGACTCGTTCGGGCAAGGGTGTTTCGGCAATTATCCCGAACATGCTGCACTATAGGGGGTCGTGTTTCATCATTGACCCCAAGGGTGAAAACGCCCGGATTAGTGCCAGACGGCGGCGGGCAATGGGACAGGCGGTCTATGTGCTTGACCCGTGGCGGATGACAGGCTTTCGGGAATCGTCCTACAATCCGCTGGATGCGCTCGACCCTGAAAGTCCTGATCTGGCAGAAGACGCTGCCCTGATTGCCGATACCTTGGTCATCGTGCCGGAAGGTAGTGGCGACGGGGCATTCTGGCAAGAGGAAGCTCGCGCCCTACTGACAGGTCTGATTCTGTATGTGGCCTGTTGTGAACCGCCTGAATCCCGTCATTTACTGCGGGTTCGTGAACTCCTCACCCAGTCGGGTGAGGAGACAACGGCGTTTTACGAAGCCCTGACCGATGAAACAGCCGCCAACGGGCTGATTGCCCGAATGGCAAACCGGATGTTACAAAAGTCGGATCGGGAACGCTCCAGCGTGACTTCTACCGCCCAAAGCCATACCCATTTTCTGGATAGTCCGCGTATGGCTTCGGTCTTGTCGCAATCCAGTCTGGCTTTATCCAGTCTCAAAACCCGGCCAACTACGATCTATCTGGTGTTGCCAGCCGAACGGTTACAAACCCACGCCCGCTGGTTGCGGCTCATGGTCTCCATGAGCCTGACGACACTGGCACGCACCCGCCACAAGCCGGAAAAGCCTGTGCTGTTCGTGCTGGATGAGTTTGCCGCTCTGGGAAGGTTAGAGGCGGTGGAATCAGCTATGGGTTTGATGGCGGGCTATGGCGTTCAGCTCTGGCCGATCTTGCAGGACATTAGCCAGCTTCAGGGGCTGTATGGCGATAAATGGCGGAACTTTTTTGCCAATGCGGGCGTGGTGCAGACGTTTAACGTCACTGAACCTCACACGGCGGAAATTATTTCCAACATGCTAGGGGTCAGAACGGCGGTTGTCCGCTCGGCCTCTGGCGGGAGGGGGGATGGCAATCATTCCAGCACCAACCGTTCAGAAAGTTTTCAGGCCACGCAACGGCCTTTGCTCTTTCCCGATGAGGTCATCCGCCTGCCAGCCGATCAGCAACTGGTCTTCCTCCGGGGTTTGCCGCCTCTGAAACTCCACAAGCTGCGTTACTACAATCACCCGCTCTGCAAAGGGCTGTTTCACGAAGAAAAAAAAGCAGGCTAATTTTGCAGCAACCTGCTGCAAAATTGATCAGGGAGGCAATTGCCTCCCCTTTTTTTGTCCGCAAATTATGCGGAGATTAAGCCCGCTATTCTCCGCATGTCAGATAAAATGTCATTAAACTGCGTTTATTTTGCGTTTAACGTTCCCAACCCTGATCGCGTTTGCGGCGGCGGGGATCATTCGGGTCGTCTTTGCCCTGCTCTTGCGTGGGCTTCTGCGGATCGCGCTCCTTGGCCTTGTCGCGGTCTTGTTGGTACTCCTTGCGGGCTTGCTCTTGCCGTTTCTCGGCCTGCTCTTGCCGTTTCTCGGCCTGCTCCTGCATCTTGGCCTGCCGTTCCTTGATGCCCTCTTGCCGCTGCTGGCGTTCCAATTGCAGGCGTTCGGTTTTCTCGGTATTGGTCAGGCGTTTATCCTGTCCATCCTTGTCCTTTTTGAGTTTATCCTCCAGCGTCTGGCGGCGTTGCTGCTCCTGTTGCGGGCGATTGGCCAGCCGCTTCTCGCCTCGGTCGCGCCTTGTTTCTCTGCCAGATAATCTTTCCGCGTAAACGGGTTAAACTCCAGTGCCAGCGATTTCAGGCGATTGCCGCCAAACCGCTGCTGGAATTGCTGGCTGGTGCGCTCGGCCTGTTGCCGCTCTTGTGCCAGCTTGTCGTCAAGCTGCTTGCGCTGGTGGTCTGCCAGCTCTTTCTGACGGCTTTCTTCGGCCATGCGGCGGGCTTTCTGCTGCTCATGCAGATTCTGTTTTTCCTGCCCGTGCTTCTGCTCCAGCGGGGTTTTCTGCTGCCCGGTCGTGCCATAGGTAAACTGCCGCTCCTGATCCATCTTCGCCTGTTTGATGTCGGGAATGGGCTTGTCCAGATCGCGCATCTGCTTGGTGATGGCTTGGTCATCCACCCCCTTCACCCGTCGTAAATCGCGCAAGCCGCCCGCCGGATCGACGATGACCAGCCGCTGGTCTTTCGTCTCGGCCAGCCGATAGCCAAACCGCTCCATCGTCTCCTGAAACTGCACAGGCTTACGCTCGCTCTGCTCCCAGAAAATGCTTAAATCCTGACTGACCCGCTGGGGGGTAAACAGGTCTTGGCTAGGGCGTAACGGCTCCATACGGCCTCCTTGGGTTTTCTCTTTTTCGACTTGCTGGGCACGTTTTTCATAGTCGGCCATCTTGGTTTTTTCTTCCTTCAGGGCATTCGCCAGGTCAATCCGCTGGTTCTCGACTTCCATCAGCTCGGCCTTGATATTCAACCGCTCGGCGTTGCGTTCCTGTACGGCGCGGCGGTCATTCCCTGCATTGGTCTCGATGCCTTGTCTTTCTAATTTTGTGGCAGCCGCGCCTTGTTTGGGTTCAGGCTCCTTATCGATGCCCTGCGCCTCATAGGATCGATGATCCACCCGGTCTTTCTCGCCTGTGCGTTCCAGTGCCTGATTGACATGCTCCTGCCAGCTCTCGCGCCATTGCTCCAGCCGTTCCTTGTCATTCCAGTCGCGGTTCTTTGCCCCAAAACCGTTGCCTGTAATATCGCGCATAGTGAGCAAGATATGGGCGTGATGATTGCGATCATCGCCGCCCTTGTCCGGGGCATGGATGGCCAGATCGGCAATCATGCCGTGGGCAACGAAGGTTTCCTGAATATAGCCGCGTGCCAGCTCCAGCCGCTGCTCGGCGTTCAACTCGTGGGGCAGGGCAAGCTGCACCTCGCGGGTAAGCTGGGAATCCTTTCGCTTCTCGGCAATCTCCACAGCATTCCAGAGCTTGGAGCGTTCCCGCATCCAGTCGGGGGCGGAATCTGGCGCGATAATCTCGGTATGCTCGACGCCGCTGCGTTTGGTGTAGTCAAAGGTCGTGGCGGTGCGTTCATCGCGGATACGTTCGCCTGCCCGATAGGCTGCGGCGGCGGTCGCACTGCGTCCGGTCGAACGGGAGATGACGCTGGCGGATAGTCGGTAAATAGCCATGTGAACGCACTCCTTTCCATTTTTGTGGTTTAATCTGTGAAGGAACCCTTTCCTTCTACGGCGGATAGACAGGCAGTCTATCCTTCTCTGGCGTTCGTACCGGAACGCCTGCGGGGCTGGTTTTGACCGATGGAAGGTGGCGATTGCCAACCTCCACAGGGCGAAACAGACCTGCTCCAGATTGCCCACTGCTCCACCCGAAGGTGGAACTGTGCCGGGGCAATCTGGCGGGGTGTCGGGGGCAACCCTGACCGAGCACGTTGGCACAACGTATAAGCGCGCACTTGGCTTACGCCGCGTGACTGTATTTTTTATATCGGCACGATGGACGAACACTTCAAGAACCTGTAACATATGCCGATATAAAAAATCATGAAGGCCACCTTTTCCGTTCGCAGTGAGCGGGGCAGGGCTGGCAACCAACCAACCAACACTCTAAGAACAGGAGAGCATCAGCCCATGCCCCGCCCCATCGCCGAACAGGTGGCCGAACTCAAGGCACGCAAGGAAGCCCTCGAAAAGCGGCTTGCCACACTCGAACACCGTCAAAAATCACTTACCCGCAAACAGGACACCCGCCGCAAGATTCTGGCAGGTGCGCTTGCGTTGGAACATTGCCAACACAACCCCAACTTCGGGACTGAACTCTACCGCCTGCTCGATGACTGTCTGAGCAAGGCAGCGGATCGGGAGCTATTCACCCTGCCGCCGCTACCTGAGAAACAGGCTAAAGCTGACAAGCCGCCCAAATCTACAGGAGGGGAACCCGATGTCCCAACTGGCTAACTGTCCCCTGACCGAAGCGACACTGGATCGGATTGCAACGGTGGAAAGCCGTCTGGCCATTGCACCGCCGAATCCGCTGATCCGGCAAATGATGCTGCTGCAAATTGGCCTGCTGGTGGCGGTTATTGTCGGGCTGGTCTGTGTGGCGATAGGCATCGGCCTGACCGTCGGCTTCCGTACCGTCTCCGACCAGGCTGGGCAGGCTTGGCGTCAAGTTGAGACTCAATTCAAGCAAGAGCAAGCCCGCAAGGAATATGAGGCGGGGGAAGCCAAACGGGAAGCTGAACGCAAGCAAGAAGAACAGCGCGTTCAGGCTGAGTTGGACAAACTCAACCGCTTGCGTGCCGATGAGGAAGCCGCCGCCCGTCAACAGGCGGAAGCGGAGCGGCTGAAAGCTGAACAGCAACGGCTCGATGCCCAACGGGCAGAAGCTGCTCGACTCCAGAAACAGGAACAGGATGACAGGCTCAACCATATCTATAGGGCTGCACCTGACGCACCGCCTGAACCCAGACGATCCGACTGCGTTGGCCTTCGCAATCGCATAACGCCTGTAAACCCTGCAACGGGCTTGCCTAAAGGCATGAACCAAAAAGACTATCGTTTCTATCTGGACTACTGCGCTCCTGGCGTTCCGATGGATGGTGAATAAGATTTAATGAGAGGAACCCTGCCATGAAACTGAATCTCGATGAATTGCTGCTCTATTGGTGGACGCCCTATGTCTGGCGTGACCAAGAGGTCGATGCGCTGGTGTTCAATCGTCCGGTGCATCTGGGGCAACCGGAACAGCTCGCCCGCAATCTCTATCACCGGATGGTGATGCGGATTGCCTGTAACCGCCTGTATTGGCGGCAGTGGTGGGTGCTGATTTATTGCGGCATAGCCTGTGCCCTCGGCCATGCCGTGCCGCAACTCTGGCCGGAATGGTTTCCGATACATATCGGGCTGGAAGTTATCGGCTTTCTGGGTGGCATGGTCGCGGCAGGAGTCTGGCTTGTGCCCTATCTGATGCGCGATTCCGTCCGGGCGTATGATCGCAATGAAGCGCGGGCAATCGTGCGCCGAACCATGCTGCGCGATGTGCCTGATGGCACGCCTGCCGATCTGGCCGATGCCTATCGTTATGGCTGGCTCACCTCGCAAGGCAACCCGCTCTCTCTGGAAGTCTCGGAAGCCGATTTTCGCAATCGGGAAGGTGGGCATCGGGCGAGTGAATTTCTATGGGTTTGTGTGGCGGTCGGCTGTGTGTTTGGCTCGTTATTGGGTTACGGGGTGGGGTCATCCTTGCTATTGAGCATGATCGTCTTCGGCAAGATGACGCTGGATCATTGTCCGCTGACACAACGGATGCAGGAGCTGGAATCACAGGAAGGTGTGGAAGCCCTGATTGCGCTGTCCTCTGGCAGTCATCAGCGTGGCCAGACGGTGGAAGCCGCTCGCCAAAAGCAAATGCTGGAAGCGATTAAGGATGAAACGCCACTATTCAAGCTGGGCGTTTCCACAGGGATTTTAGCGGCTCGCAATGATGATTTTGCGCCCTCAGCAGGGTTAGAGATGGCGTTAAGCCTCCGCGATTTGCAACAGCATCTTCTGGTGCTGGGCGGTACGGGATCGGGCAAGACTTCGGGCATTATCCGTCCGCTGGCCTTGCAGATTGCCCAACAGGAAGCCATCGGCCTGATCGTCATGGACGGCAAAGGCTCGCTGCCGCATGAGCTGGCCGATCTGCCGGATATGGTCGTGGTGGAACCCACCAAACATTGCCTCTCGCTGGTAAGTGGGCTTGATCCGGCGGCGATTGCCTCCACCATCAGCGCAATCCTGAGCCAGAAGGGCGGAGATCGTTTCTGGACGGATAGTGCCAGAATCCTGCTCTATAATGCGGCGTGGCTTTGCAAAACCCTGACCAGTGAGGGTTACTGGTCGCTCGATGTCATTGGCAAGACGGCCTGTCAATCCGGCTTCCGGGAAGCCGTGATTCAGAAGATTGAAGAGAATGCGATAGGCGCATTGCCTGCGCCTGTGCTGGATGCGCTCGATTTCTTCAGCCATGAATGGCAAGACATGGATGATCGGGTTAAGTCCTCGATTATTGGCACGCTCAAAAGCTGGCTGGCAACCATCATGCAGCATCCTGACCTGTCGGTCTGGGCAAAAGCCAAAGAGGGTGACGACACGATAAATCCGCTTGACTGTATGCGCGGGGCGCGGATTGCCTTGCATATTCCGGGGTTCCGCTATGGTGCGGCGGGGGCTTTGGTCACGTCTTTAATCAAGGCACGGGTATTTGCCGAACTCAAAAACCGGGCAGATCGGGAGCTGGGAGAGCTGGAAACTCCAGTCGTCATGATCGCCGATGAGGCGCAAGAAATTACCACCGATGAAGATGCCACGATGCTGGCGATTGGCCGCTCGTTGCAGTTTTCCTTCATTGCTGCCAGTCAAACGGTCGAGGGCATTCACGAAAAGCTGGGCAGTGCTACGGCCTCCAAATGGCTGAGTATTTTTGGCAATGTCATTACCCTGCCAAACCGCTCCGGGATGAGTGATCAGTTTGTCGCTGAACGGGTCGGGCTGACATGGAAAAGCCTTGTCGGCGGCACGATGGGCATGGCCATTCGGGATGCTATCCGGGCGGATGTGATGACCTCGGACAGGTCTGCGGCGGCGTTGCAAAGCTCGCTCACCTATACCGATGGCGATCTGTTTAGCCAGTTTAAACGCGGCACGCGGGGCGTGATGACAACCCTTGCGGCGGCCTTGGGTCAAGGCACGGCGCAATCGCCTTTCAGCACGCAAATAGGCGTTCTTCCTACCGTCTTTGCAGGCGAAATGACTACCCTGCTGGCTGAACCGAATACCGCTCTGGCCGTTCTGACACGGGCAAGAGTGCCTCGCCGTGACGTGATCCGGGTGCAGCCTGTTTACCATGTGCCCAAAATCGAACCCGTGAAAGATTACATCGACGTGGGCACAAGCCTTGTTCCGGCGGGCGAAACTGAACGGCATCTGGTCGGGCTGATAACCCTGCCGCCACAACTGCAAAACTGGCTCTTGACGGGCGAATAAAGAAAAAGCCAATTTTGCAGGCAGTCCCTGCAAAATTGGCGGTGATAGCCACTGGCTAGTTTTTGGCCTCACTGGCAACCCGAACCGATAGCCGCCCGTCCACGGGCAAGGCGGTCAAGGTGATGTTGAAACCCTTGCCGTCATTGTGCGACCAAGCTGCGCCGATGCGTGTCCAGATTGCGGACTTGTCGCCTTCGCGATCCAGTACCTGATAGACGATGTGGGTCGGGGCTGTACCTTTGCCATTGCTGGTATTAGCTTGAGGGGAAGCGGATTGTGATTTGTTCATGGGAGTATCTCCTGTTGCGTGGCGGGCAACCTTCACCCGCGTTCATGCCCTCCCTCACAAGGCCAAGAGATTAGGCCAAGCCGTCAAGGCGTTTACAGGACAATCCGCTGTCCGTGCCTTGCGGCTGCCCTCTGGCCTTACCCTCCCCCCTCCAACGCGGCGGGTTGTCTGGCAGGTGATGGGAAAAATCCAGCCGGAAAGCGCAGGATGTCTTAAAATCGTAAAGCCTTACAGAATTAAAGTAAATCATTCATGACATAAACATATTGACTTAAACGTGATGATGTGATAAATAACATAGTATGAGCAATATCACCACCCTAAACGGCTTGGCCGAAACCATATTTTCAGGACTGACGGCCTACGGTCGATCTCCGATCCGTAATTCCGGCGTTCCTGTCGCTATGATTAACATCACAGACATTCAACGTGGCAACCTTGATTTAACTGAACTGGAAACAGTTTATGCCGATGAGGCGGCCAAACTGGAACGGTATCAGGTCAAGGCAGGGGATGTGCTGATTACCGCCAAGGGGAGCAGTTTTAAGATTGCCGTTGTCCCTGAAACCCCTAACTTTATGATCCTCAGCTCTAACCTTTGCGCCATTCGCCTGAAGTCAGATTCCCCAATTTCTCCAGCCCTGCTTCAGGCATGGCTGGAATCTCCTGCGGGGCTTGGACAACTTCAGATTCAAAGCCAAGGCAGTAGCATCCTTAATCTTCGCCCTAAAGGGCTGGGTGAGATTCAGATTCCGCTGCCAACCGCGCAACAAGCTCAAACCCTCAACGCACTAGTTGAAACTTATCGTATTTCTATCAATTCGGCGCGTTCTGCGCTTGAATCCCGTCAAAAAATCGCGCTCTCTGTTATTCAGCAAGTATTTGAAAAGGCTGCACTCAATGGCTAATCTTCCCATTCCTCGCAAAATATTTACCAACGTCGCTACAACCGATGAGGCGAATAAGATGAATCAGGCACAACTGGAAACAAAACTCTGGGCGGCGGCGGATATTTTGCGCGGCTCGATTGATAGCTCTGATTACAAGGGCTTTATCTTTGGCTTTCTGTTTCTCAAACGGCTATCAGATCGCTTTGAGGAAGAGGCGGAACAGATTTACAGCAAAGCTCTGGAAGATGGGCTGTCTCCAGAAGATGCCAAGGAACTGGCTTATCAAGACCCGGACGAACACCGCTTTTTTGTGCCAGAAGCGGCTCGCTGGCAAGAGCTAATCAAGATTTCTGCTAATGTTGGCGAAGCCTTGAATAAAGCGGCGGCGGCGTTGGAAGATGCCAACGGAGCACTATTTGAAGGCGTACTGAACAGCATTGACTTTAATGATGACCGCAAACTAGGCGGTGACTCGAAAGCCAAGAATGATGTATTAAGTAGACTGGTACAGCACTTCTCCAAAATATCGCTCCGCAATGAAAACCTTGAAAGCCTTGATATTCTGGGCGGTGCGTATGAATACCTGATTGACAAGTTTGCCGATGATGCAGGCAAAAAGGGCGGCGAGTTCTACACCCCTCGCGGGGTGGTCAAGCTGCTGGTCAATTTGCTTGACCCTGCGGAAGGGATGCGGATTTGTGATCCAACGGTCGGCTCTGGGGGTATGTTGATTGAGTGCGCCCATTATGTGGAAGAGCATAAAAAGGGAAATCCTCGCAATCTGTCCCTGTTTGGCCAAGAGAAAAACCTTGGCACATGGGCAATCTGCAAAATGAACATGATTATGCACGGCCTTGTGGATGCCCGCATTGAAAAAGGCGATACCATCCGTGATCCCAAGCTAACCGAACGTGGTAGCCTGATACTGTTTGACCGGGTGATTGCCAACCCGCCTTTCAGTCTGGATCAATGGGGGTCTGAAACGGCTGAAAGTGATGGCTATGGGCGTTTTGGCTATGGCATTCCGCCTAAAACCAAGGGAGATTTAGCCTTTGTCCAGCACATGCTGGCCACGGTCAAAACCGATGGCATGGTAGGCGTGGTTATGCCGCACGGGGTTCTGTTCAGGGGCGGGGCAGAAGGCAAAATCCGCCAAGGCTTTTTAGAGGATGATCGGCTAGAGGCGGTGATTGGCCTTGCCAGCAACCTGTTTTATGGCACAGGTATTCCGGCGGCCATTTTGATCTTTAACCGTCATAAAGGCCGTGAACGCCGAAACAAGGTGCTGTTTATCCACGCGGCGGATTTATACGAAGGTGGGAAAAACCAGAACAGCCTGAAAGAGCCACACATTGAAAAGATTGTCGCCGCTTATAAAGGCTTTGAGGATTTAGAACGCTTTGCCAGCGTGGTAGACATGGCTACCATCCGCGAAAATGACTATAACCTCAACATTTCCCGTTATGTGGATATTACCGAACCCGAAGAAAAGCTGGATGTAGCGGCTGAACTGGCCAAGCTGCGGGAAATTGAAGCCGAACGGACACAGGCAGAAAACCGCATGAATGCCCTGCTGGCCGAACTCGGCTATGATGTTGCCCGATGAAGTCTTTTGAATCCAGCGTCTTGGAGCGCATTCAATTTTCACAAGAAACCATTCAGGTCATTCGGCTAATTGGCGAATATAAAGGCCGTCAGGATTTATATCGTTTGCAAGCCCCTGAAAAGCTGGAAAACCTGCGTCAAGTAGCCATGATCCAAAGCGTGGAGTCCTCAAACCGGATTGAAGGTGTAACCGCCCCTGCCAAACGAATTGAGGAACTTATCAGAGAGAGCACGACCCCACAAAATCGTCCAGAAGGCGAAATAGCGGGCTATCGGGATGTGTTGAATATCATTCATTCCAGTGCTTTGGACATTCCATTCACCGAAAGCGTGATACTGCAACTGCATAGAGATTTAATGAAATATGGTTCAGGCATGGGTGGACAATGGAAAAGCACGAATAACAGCATTGAAGAAATCCGACCAGACGGCACGCGTTTTGTTCGCTTTCAACCCATGGAACCGCACCTTACCCCGGAGGCCATGCGGCAATTACACGCGCAATTCCGCAATCATTTAGCACACCATAGTTTAGAACCTTTGGTATCCATGCCACTATATGCGCTGGATTTTTTGTGTATCCATCCGTTTCTGGATGGGAATGGACGCATGTCACGCCTATTAACGGTTCTGATGCTTCACCAGCAAGGCTATGAGGTAGGACGTTTTATTAGTATGGAGCGTCTGATTGAGCAAACCAAAGAATCTTATTACGAAACCCTCTATACATCTTCACAAGGCTGGCATTCAGCAGAACACGACCCTATGCCGTGGGTTCGGTATTGGCTTTCTGTTTTGTTGGCAAGCTATCGGGAGTTTGAAACCCGGATGGGGCAACTATCCACAGAACACGGTGCAAAAACCGACATTGTGTTAATGGCGATTTCCCGGTTTATGGGGTCTTTCAGCATTTCTGAACTGGAGAGTGCTTGCCCTAGTGTTAGCCGAGACTGGATCAAGATCATTCTGGAACAGCTCAAGAAAGAAGGGCAGTTACGCCCTTCTGGCAAGGGCAGGGGCGCACGTTGGCAAAAAGTGGGAATGGGGGAGTAAAACAAAGAATGGTGTATTTTTTATCGTTTACTACCCCATTTAGCACATCACTACCCCAATTAAAGGGGAGGGCAACCGCATGACCCGACCCGTACCGCATGGGTGGCAGGAAGACGTTTTAGGCAATGTCGCTTTTATCACAACAGGAAGCAAAGACGTAAACCACGGAAGCCCTTCAGGCAAATATCCTTTTTTTACTTGTGGGCAAGCTATTCAAAGGATAGAAGATTATTCCTTTGATACTGAGGCACTTTTGATCGCAGGGAATGGGTTTTTCAATATCAAATATTTTAAAGGGAAATTTGATGCTTATCAAAGAACTTATGTACTTGATAGGTTTAATCAGAACCCATATTATCTTCACCAATATCTAGCGTTTTATCTTGATAACTTAACAGGGAATAATCAGGGAAGTACTATCAAATATATTAAACTAGGAGACCTGAAAAATTTCCCCATCCTTCTGCCAACCCTGCCAGAGCAAGAGGGGATTGCTGCGGTGCTGGGGAGTGTGGATGCCACGATTGACGCTACCAAACAGGTGATTGCCCAAACCCGCCAGCTTAAACGTGCTGTGATGCAAACCCTGCTAACCCGTGGCCTGCCCGGCCAGCATACCCAATTCAAACCCTCCCCCCTCGGCACCCTCCCCGCCGACTGGGAGGTGGTCAAGCTGGGCAGCCTGACTACAGAAATTCGTTATGGCACTTCTGTTAATTGCACTTCAGACAGTGGATCAGGGATACCAATTTTAAGGATACCTAATGTTGTTTTGGGTGAAATAGATATACAGAATCTGAAATATACCAGCTTACTCGAAGCAGAGAAAAGAAGAATAACCTTAAAAAGTGGGGATATGCTCTTCATTAGAACAAATGGCAATCCAGACTATGTGGGTAGGTGCGCAATTTTTAATGAGAAAGGTTGTTACGGCTACGCCTCTTACTTAATACGGGTTCGGCTAGACACCAATAAAATTAGTCCAGAGTTTATGAAAATATCCCTTGAGCTTGAAGCAACAAAAAAATCGCTAAACGAAGGGATTAGAACATCCGCTGGAAATTATAATCTCAACACACAAGGGCTTTCAAATGCGTGGATCACGCTTCCGCCCCTTCCCGAACAAGAGGCGATTGTCGGCATTCTCAACACGGTGGATGCCCGCCTTGCACGGGAAACCGAAACCCTAACCCGCCTGCAAACCCTGAAAACCGCCCTCATGCAAGTCCTCCTCACGGGTGAGGTTCGAGTGCCTGTTGCGCTTGGCGTGTCTCGCCCTGCCGAATACGGTGAAACCTCCCCTATCGCCGTTCGTGAGATCGTTCGCCAAGGCTCAAGATAAAAAACAAGGTACGACATTACAAAAAAATTGTAATACAATCCTGACACTAAAACATGCTTGCATACCTTGCGAAATCTGCTATACTACAGGTAAGCTAAGGCGAGTCGTTAGACCTTGGCGCAACCCATAGAAAGGCATGTGACATGGCAGAGAAGAAAAGCTACTGGACAACTCCACACCCAGAAGGTTGGGCAGTCAAGGGCGAAGGTAACGAGCGGGCAACATCGGTACACAGCACCCAAGCCGAAGCGTGGGCAGAAACCCAGCAACGGGCACGGCAAAACGAAAGTGAAGCCTATTTGCAAAACCGTCAGGGTCAAATCCGTGAGCGCAACACCTACGGCCACGATCCTGAAAAAACTAAGGGTTAATCAAAAGAAATGCGTCAACGTCGGTTGTACTCTCTCAAGAAAGAGCTTCTCTGGAAATCCAGAGAAGCTGCTCTATGTGCGGTTCAGATTTTTAACAATCCACTGATTAATTTCAAAACAGAAACATTTATTGTTTTGATGGTTATTTCATGGACGTATCTTCTGCACGCTTATTACAGAGAAAATAAAATTGAATATCGTTACCACAATCAGAATGGTAAAAAGAAAAAATTTGATAAAACCAAAAGTGGTGCATTTAAACATTGGGAGCTTGAACGATGCCTCAACGATGACAATTGTCCATTAGATAACCCCGTAAAGGTTAATCTAAAGTTCTTAATTGGGCTAAGGCATGAAATAGAACATCAAATGTCTAATTCGATAGATGCTTTTATTAGCTCTAAACTTCAAGCATGTTGTATAAATTATAACAATGCAATTAAAAAGCTATTTGGTGATGATTACGCTATTGATAAGTATTTATCTTACAGTATTCAATTTGCCACATTAACTGATGATCAAATTATTAAAGAAAATAAAGTTCCGCAAAGAATTATAGATTATATCCAAGATTTTGAAGGAAAGCTACCTGTAGAAATCTATCAAAATAGACAGTATGGTGAAAGAGTAGTTTTTTCAAAAGTTAGCGCCAATCATCCAGGTGGAGCTGATGAAGTTATAACTTTTATACCTGATGGAACACCAGAAGCTAGAGAAATTGACGAGTCAAAGAAGAAATATACTTTAGTTAAACTGCAAGAACAACCTAAATACAAACCAAAGCAAATTGTAGAACATGTTAATGCTCAAGGGTTTGCTGATTTTAATATGAATCATCACACAAAATTATGGCAAGAAAAAAATGCAAAAAAAGCTAATCCTTCATACGGTACAACGTTAGGAGATGGACAGTGGTATTGGTATAAAAATTGGCTTGATTTAGTTGTAGAACATTGCCAGAAAAACCCTGAAAAGTTTGGAAAGCTTCAACAATGACTAATAACTGGGATGAGCTGAATCAGGCGGAAGAGCCAGCGGCGGAGTTTCTCCAGTCGCTGGGCTGGCAGTTTGTGCCTGCCGAACGACTGGACAGTGAACGGGCTTCTACACGGGATGTCTTGCTGTTGCCTCGGCTGGAAGCCGCCATACGCAGGCTGAACCCGTGGATTAGTGAAGATAATATCAAGCGGGTTGTTCGCATCATCAGCACCCCACAAGCCACAAACCTTCTGGAAGCGAACGAACAGCTTTATAACGCCATGACCTATTCCGTTAGCGTCACACAAGATACGGGCGACGGCATGGGCGTTAAAAGCCGAAGCGTACACTTACTGGCCTTTGATCCTGAACAGACTCACCTGAATGAGTTTGTTTTTACCCGGCAATTAACCGTTCAAAACGTCAAAAACCAACATATCATTCCTGATATTGTGCTGTTTGTGAATGGTCTACCGCTGGCGATACTAGAATGTAAAAGCCCTAAAATTACCGATCCAGTGGGTGAGGGCATTAAACAGCTTGCCCGCTATCAGGAGCTTGAAGATCGATATGTGGATAGAGGTGCGCCGAAACTGTTTGAAACGGTACAGGTGCTGGCCAGCCTGTGCGGTATCAAGGCGCATTACGGCACAGTAGGCACGCCAAAGGCTTTCTGGAGCGAGTGGAAATCCCCCTACCCGCTTTCACTGGATGAGTTTGAGAAACGAGGCTTTAACAGCCATAGCCAGAATGTGCTTTTATACGGGCTGTTTCGCCCAGACAACCTGCTGGATTTAATCCAGAACTTTATTGTGTTTGAAGTCGATGGCGGGCGTTCGATCAAGAAACTGGCACGCTATCAGCAATTTATCGCCGTCAATGAATCCATTCAGCGCATTACCCATAATGAGGGGCAAGATCGTGGCGGGATTGTCTGGCATACGCAAGGCTCTGGTAAATCCCTGACGATGGTTTATCTGGCCACGAAACTGCGCCGATTGACTGCTCTGGATAATCCTACGCTGGTTATTGTTACGGATCGTACCGATCTGGATCGGCAGATTACCAAAACCTTTAATAGCTGCGGCTTCCCTAACCCTGAACAGGCAACCAGAATACAGCATCTGCGGGAATTGCTGGTCAACCACACAGGCAAAACCATCCTTACAACCGTGCAAAAGTTTGGCGGTTTCAGCGATGAAATTACAGCGGCGGATAATATCTTTGTGCTGGTGGATGAGGCGCATCGCACACAATATAAAACACTGGCTGCCCGAATGCGGGCTGCCCTGCCCTATGCCTGCTTTCTGGGCTTTACTGGCACGCCGATTGATAAAAATGACCGTAGTACCCATAAAACCTTTGGCTCGTATATCCATACCTATACGATAGAAGAGGCGGTCAAGGATGGTGCTACCGTCCCGATTTTCTATGAGGGACGACTGCCGGAATTATTCATTGTCGATGCTTCGATTGATACCATTCTGAAACGGGTATTTGCAGATAATACTGAGGAAGAGCTGGAAGAGATCAAGCGGCGGTACGCAACCGAAGAGGCGATTGCCGGAAGCCCTGACCGAATCAAGAAAATCTGTCTGGATATTCTGGAGCATTTCGAGAAATACATTCACCCGAACGGTTACAAGGCGCAAATTGTTGCGGTCAATCGTGAAACCGCCGTCTTGTACAAGAAAACGCTGGATAGCCTGAATGCACCTAAGTCCGCATTGATTATGTCGTTTAATCATAACGATCCGGCTGAATATAAAGCCTTGGCCACTAAAAAAGAGGATCACAAAAGCGTCATTGAAGATCAGTTCAAGAAAAAGAATGACCCTCTATCGATTCTGATTGTCTGCGATATGTTGCTGACGGGCTTTGACGCACCGATTGAACAAGTTATGTATCTGGATAGTCCACTCAAAGAGCATACACTGCTTCAGGCCATTGCCCGTGTAAACCGCAAGGCAGACGATACCAAAACCTACGGGCTGATTGTGGATTACTGGGGTGTTTCAGAAAATCTGCAAGATGCCTTGAAGGTGTTTAACCCGCAAGAGATTGAAGGGGCACTTAAACCTAAAAGCGATGAATTGCCACGTCTGGAATCCCGTCATCAGGCCGTCTTGCGGTTCTTCAAAGGGAAAAAGCGTGATGATATGGAAGGTATCTTGCGGGTAATTGAACCTGAAGATGTCCGGGCGGAGTTTGATCAGGCCTTTAAACGCTTTGCCAGTAGTCTGGATATGGTCTTACCCGATCCATCCGGTTTGAAGTTTATGCCTGATATGCGTTGGTTATCGGATATAAGGCTGACGGCGCGTAACCGCTTCCGGGATGACACACTTGATTTGACAGGATGTGCTGAAAAAGTCAAAAAGCTGATTGAAGAATATGTCCGAACCATTGGCATTCAGTCTTTAATGGAACCCTTGTCGATCTTTTCTCAAGAGTTTGACGAAGCAGTAGAAGCACTGGGATCACCGGAAGCTAAAGCCAGTGAAATGGAACATGCCCTGAAGCATGAAATCAGTGTGAAGCTGAAAGAAAATCCGGTTATTTTCAAGTCTCTGAAAGAACGACTTGAAGCCATTATTGAAGCCCGAAAACAGGCTACGATTAGCGCGGTGGAACAGTTAAAACTGTTTGCTTCTGTCAGGGATGATTTGAGGAATATCCATAAGCAAGCGGCTAACAAAGGAATGAGTGAAGATCAGTATGCTTTTTATAGCTTGCTGAATGATTCTAGGCTTGGATCGGAACAGGCAGAAGAACTATCAGGGTTAATTCTGGAAAACCTGCAAAAACTGGTCGTGATTGATTGGCAGGACAAGGAAGATGTCCAGCGGGAAATGCGTCGCCAAATTAAGCGGTATCTGAGAATTGCCAACATAAAAGATAATATTGAAGAGACTACCAGCCGCCTGATTGACCTCGCAAGAGCAAGACTAAGCTGAGGTTTGAAAGATGAAACTTCAGGATTCAAACGGGATTTTGTCTATTGCTGGGCTTTCTTTGCCTTATGCGATTGTGCGAAGCGCACGGCGCAAACGAACAATTGGGATAACACTGGAGGCAACGGTTGGCTTAACCATCCTTGCACCGGAAAACACAGAGAATGTAACGATTGAACGGATGCTATCACAACGATCCGGCTGGATTGCTCAACGATTTTCCGAGATTCAGGAAGCGGAACAGCAGCATCATCGCCGTGAATATGTAAACGGTGAAAGTATTTATTATCTGGGGCGGCAATATCGCTTACGTCTTGAAAACACTGAGGGTCTGCACCCTGTTTGCAAGATGAAAGGCCGCTGGATAACCGTGTATCTGCCGACAAAAGGCAGTAATAGCAGTAAGCCCCTGATCGCTTCAACGCTAAGGCAATGGTATTGTGTCAATGCAGAAAAACACCTCCCGAAAAGAGGGGTATTCTGGGCAAATAAAATAGGAGCAACTTTCAATCAAATACGGATTAGCGATCAACAAAAACGCTGGGGAAGCTGTGATATTCAAAAAAATATCCGTATTAACTGGCGGGTTATGATGGCTCCCATGTCATTGGTCGATTATGTGATTGCCCACGAAGTTTGCCACTTAATTCACGCTGATCATTCGGAACATTTTTGGCGATTATTGGCAAGCATCATGCCAGATTATGAGAAACGAAAAGCGGCTTTAAAAAACCTGGGGCGTTCACTGGATTTGGAAGAGGGATAAAAAGCATGGCAAACCACAAAAAAATGGCCGCTTGAGACTTGGCACAAGGCCGATAATACCTTATGATTGTAGGCAATAGAACCCTCCAAGGCTATGGCTTTTGCTATCCTCAAATCGGGGGGTCGCTTTTTTATGTACCTAAACTTTACCCCCATTCCTGCATGGCTTTGATCATTTCCTGTTCGGAGGTACGGCAATAGTCGCGGGTTGTTTTAATGTCGGCGTGTCCGCAGGCCATTTGGAGCATGACGAGGGATCGTCCTTTGTTGGCGTTGATGGTGACGAAGGCTCGGCGCATGGCGTGGGTGGTGACGGTGACTCCGGCAAGCCTGCCGATGCGTTTGATCCGCTGGTTCAATCCGTCTTTGTCCATCTGCTTGCCGAGGTCATTCAAAAACAGCCAATATGAGGCCGCCAGAGGCCTTGTTCTGTTTTTTCCTTGCTGACCTACCAGAAACCCTTTCAAGGCATCTGTGAGCGTTTCTGTGAGGCCGACGACCCTACTCTTGCCGCCTTTGCCGCAAGTCACAGTCAGAACGCGGTTCTTGAGATCGAGATCGCCGATTTTGAGATTGCAGAACTCCCCTGCCCGCAAGCCTGTCTGGGCGAGTAACATCACGATGAGATGGTCTTCCTGATCGGCCTTGGCGGCTTCCAGCATGGCGATTAGCCCGTCATCATCGACGCTGATCCGCTTGGGCGGCAAGTGCCGTTTCGGCTTCAGGGGCTTCAGCTCGTCAATCAAAGCCTCTTCGGCCTGCTTTTCCTGAATCAGGAACTTGGCAAAACAGATCGCCGCCTTGAACAGCTTGTCGCGGGTGGCAAAGCGTTCGGCGGGAATATCGAGCAGGCGGTCTTTGAGGCTGACATAGGACAGGCGGCTGAACTGGTCAAAAAACTTCCGCATGTGGTCATGGTAATAGGTGGCGGTGTAAACAGAAAACGGGCGGCCTGTGATTACCCCTTGCAGGCAGGATTTGCGGAACTTTTCCAGAAGGTCGCCGTGACGGATCGCCGAACGCTGTTGCTGGCGTACCAGCTTGAGCTGTTCGCCAAGGGCATCCTCTTGCGCCCGCTCCTGAAAATAGACCCGCATCGAGGCTTGCGGAATGCGGAAGCTCTGACGGCTCCCGAAACTCTCTGGAATGGCGGGTAGCTTCCCGGATTTGCACCAACGGGTGAGGGTGTCTTCTGATTTGCCGATCAGGAGGGCGGCCTCGGCAATGCTGTAGTTGGGCTTGAATAACTCCGGCGATGGTGCGGAACTGGATGCGGAAGTTTTGCGGAAGTTTGACCTGCTAACCATGTCGTAAAAACCTCTATTGGATCAGGGTAATTTGCTGAATCCATATAAAGGTTCGGTCAATCCGATATATTCTTGAGATAAATCGGGGTGAAAAATGGTGGGCCATCGGTGACTCGAACACCGGACCTCACCCTTATCAGGGGTGCGCTCTAACCAACTGAGCTAATAGCCCACAACTTATTTTAAGAGAGAGTGGCTCTCTGTGTTATTTATTTGTCTTTGATTATTTTGTTTCAAACAAAGCCCCCTGTCAACACCCGTAACAAACCTAACACAAACTCAAACAGGTTGTTTGCTAGGGCAAACAACCTGTTTGAAGCGTTAAAAAAGTTCTATACCCTTGCCGATACCTTCGCTTTGGGTGCCACAAACCCTTCAATCGCGAAGCCTTCAGGTGCTGCGGCTTGATTCTGCTTGGCTTGTTCCCATTGTTGTTGGGGTAAGGAACGTTGAATGAGCGTTTTAACTTCATTGCTCAATTGCTTATCTTCAGGTACGCATAGCTCTAAATACGCATCCAACCAATCTTGATAACACATCATGCTAGCCAATCCTAATTCATTGGCTTCAATAACAGGAAATAGGTATTTACTGTTGACAAACCCTATTTGATCGGCATCTAACAGAATAAAATTGTTCACTAAGCTTTGAATGCTAGGTAAATCATTCTCAACTCGGTTATCAAAAGAATGAGCCATTGTAACGGGAATACCTTTTTTCTTGAGGTAGGAAACCCACAAATAAATTTCAGGGTACCACTGGTGCGTTACCCACCATTGGGTGGAAGAAGGCAGAATTTTATTATCTAACAAATAGTTGACGCACGATTCTGGACAGAGCGGAATATCAAATAAATCCACCATATCTTCTTTTAGCCCTAGGTAGAACCAATCCCCTGGGTGATATTGCAAATTCAGCACGCCCGATGGGTTTCTGGCTTTGCGGGTGCCGAAGGCGTAGCCTAGCATCCGTTCTTTAAAAGCACTATGGGCGGGGTTTCTATGCGTGGCACGGTTCCACCAATCAAGGCATTTATTGCTATAAAATACCATATCGGTTCTGGCTTTTAGCACATAGGGGCGGCTAGCTACTTGAATGCCTCCTAGGCTTGAAACAATTTGCCTATTCACGTTATTACCAAAAGGCTTGCCTGTTTTTTGCTGAACGGCTAATGAAAGCGGTTGTCCCCCAGGGTCGTTATTGAATACAACAACATCCACATCTAATCCTTTGGGAATTTCGGCGTTCTTCCAAGTGGAAAAAATGAGTTCGGCGTTGGGGAAATGTTGCCGAATACTGGCTACAGCATGATGACTAACTTGGGCATCTTTCTTGCCAAAATGGCAAGGCCCTTGCAGTACAACGGAAAGTTGTGTATCTTCTAGTGGCATCATCATCATGGTAGTAGAATCCCTCTCAATAGTTTTTTATGGCTTATCTTTATCATTCTGAAAGAACTTTGAACGAATCAGTGGTTTTGTGAAAGGAAGCTCCTATTGATGGAGGAAGCCCCTTCAGTTTTTTGATTTTCCTGTTAAAGCTCTTGTAAACTGATAAAAATAGAGTCCCTTAACTATACTGGAGTTTTTTAATGATGACTAACCGCCCTTATATTACTGATGCTGATATTTCTATTGTGGTGCAAGGGCCTGTTTCAAAAACCCCTGTTCCTCGTAAAATTGGCGGGCAAAGCCATCAGCTAAAAGGGGGTGTTACCCATAATGTGTTGGAAGCGTTGCGAGATTTATTCCCTCGGGCGGAACTCATTTTATCCACTTGGGAAGGTACTGATACCACAGGGCTAATCGCCGATAAAATTTGTCTTTCTCCAGACCCTGGTTTTGCCATGGTGAACCCTATTTCAAAAAAACTGAAGTTTAATTTAAACCGTTATGTAGTTTCTTCCCAGCGGGGTATTCAAGCTGCTACCCGCCCGTATACATTGAAGTTGCGGTCTGATATGTTGTTTGTTAATGATGATTTTCTAGCGTTTTGGAATGAACAGAAACCCGTGAAACGCAACCCTGAATTTTCTGTTTTTAAGGATTTTATTTTAAACCCTGCCATTTATGCCAGAAAATCAGTAACGCCCAGTAAAAAAACGTTTCCGCTTTATTTTTATCCTAGCGATTGGGCTCATTTTGGCAGAACAGAAGACCTAAATACGTTGTTTGATATCCCGTTATTTCCTGAAGCAGAGCTGGTCTCCTACTTCTTAGAAAATTCAGCACTTCGTACCCAGTTTGAAGACCCGTTTCCTGAATATCACTTTCAGTTTCATCCTGAACAATTGGTATTACTGGCTTGCCTCAAGAAACAGGGCTGGCAGATTCCTTATGAACATCGTTTGGAATATAGGCCTGAATTGCAGGCACTTTCAGACCAATTGATGGTGAATAACTTTATCTTTTTGAATCAATCTCAATGGCTCTATTTTAGTTTGAAGCATTTGTTTATGCAGCATCAGCTTACCAGTTCGCAGTACCATGGTTTGTATGATTTTGCTACTTGGCAGGCGGATTATACCCGCTTGGTAGATAGTACTTATCGCCCGTTTGAAACAGCAGAACCCAACTTGCGTCAAGATTATTTTGATGCTTATTTTGGCGTGCCTTTAACTTACAGCTATCCCTTGGCACACCAGCTCCATCCTAAAAACCCGACAATAGAAGGGGTTCAAATTAGCAATCAAGCCCAAGCCTCTATGGTATAATGCCATTATAAACGGATTAACCCAATCAACAGAATACTTATATTATTTATGTCTACTGCTTCTATTTTAATGATACCCCCCACCTTCTTTTCGGTAGATTATGCCATTAACCCATGGATGAACCCTCATGCCATGGTAGATACCAACTTAGCCATCGTTCAGTGGCAACAGTTGAAACAAACCCTAACACACCAATGCCATGCCACCGTATTAGAAGTACCTCCTGTTGAGGGACTTCCTGATATGGTATTTGTTGCTAATGCCGCTATTATTTTACCTCCGTTGGCTTCGGGGCGAGAACGAGTGCTGTTAGCTCGGTTTTTTAATGAAGAACGGCAAGGCGAAGAAGCTTATTTTCAGCAGTGGTTTGAAGAACAAGGGTATTGGGTTGAAAAATCGCCAGCCCACTTACCCTTTGAAGGGGCGGGCGAAGCCTTAGCTTGGAACGGCTTTTGGTTTGCTAGTTATGGGCAACGTGCCGTGCGTGAGGCCCATAGTTGGTTGGCTTATTACAGTGGGCAACCCGTCATTTCTTTGGAATTAGTAGACCCGAAGTTTTACCACTTAGATGTCGCCTTTTGCCCGACGGATTTAGGCTATGTGCTTTACTACCCTGCGGCGTTTAGTACCGATTCTTTAGCGTTGCTAGAAGCCATTATCCCCCCTGAAAAACGGCTGATTGTTCCAGAATCTGAAGCGTTACAGTTTGCTTGTAATGCCGTTTCTGTAGGTAGCCATATTGTATTACCGTGTGAAGCCTCTACTTTACGTCAACAACTAGAAGCTACGGGGCATACAGTGCATTGCGTTGAGTATTCGGAATTTATCAAAGCAGGTGGAGCTACCAAGTGTTCTACGTTAAAATTACCCCTGTAAACAGTTACATTTTGTTACAACATTTAAGTTTCCAGTAGCCTTGTTCGATACGATTAACATCTTTCTTTCTATTAAAGACAACGATTCGCTTTACCGTAGGAGCTTAAATAACCCATGATGACAACCGCCACAACATTAACCACTCAACTAAAACGCTTCAAGAAAACGGCTAATAAGAAGCAAAAAGGGTTTACGTTGATTGAATTAGCGATTATCATTGCTATTGTAGGTATTATGTCCGCTGTAGCCGTTACCCAGTTTATTGATTTAACGGGGAATGCCGAAGAAGCCGTTTTAAGCGATTATTTACAGAAGCTTAATATGGGTGTTGCTTCTTATATGGCAGCAACAGGGCATCGTCCCGATTCTTTTGCAGATTTTGTAGGAGCAACACCCGCAGATCTTGCACCTGGAACAGGCTTAAACATCGCTGCTTTAACCGATGGAATGGATTTGAGTAAAGCCACGGTTTTTGGGCAGGCAGCCTCTGCGGACGCTAAATCTTTGCCGTACCAGTAAAGATGAAAACGCTTCCACCCCGTTCGAAAAA
>JAPLIO010000158.1 GCA_026389055.1 Candidatus Melainabacteria bacterium
ATGACGACATTCAATCTTTGAATCTGTATAACAACCATTTTTGATTGCCTCGAATAAAATGCCATCTATACTTTACTGGGTACTTTGCGGTATGATTGATAAACGATTGCTACCCTGTTTGCTCCAATTTTAAAGGCTCTATGTTGTTATGATGATGATGAACGCACAACCCGAAACCCCCAACTACAAACAAACCTTACAACTACCTGAAACCACCTTCCCCATGCGGGCTGGGGCAACTGTTCGGGAACCCGAAATTCAAGCCTTTTGGGAAGAACACGACGTTTACAAACAAGTGCTAGCCCAACGAAGCATCGCTAACAAATTCGTTTTGCACGATGGCCCCCCTTACCTGTCTTCAGAAAACATCCATATTGGCACGGCTCTCAACAAAATTTTAAAAGATATTGTCATTCGCTTTAAAAACCTGCAAGGCTTCTACACCCCCTACGTTCCGGGGTACGATGGACACGGTCTGCCCATTGAAGCCGCCGTTGAAAAGAAAATCAAAGGGGGCAGAAAAGCCGTTTCCCCACTTGAATTACGGGAAAAATGCCGAGCCTTCGCCCACGGTAACTTAAAAGGGCAAGAAACCAACTTCAAACGCTTAGGCATTTCAGGGCATTGGGAAAGCCCTTATTTAACCATCGACGGCGATTTTGAAGCTCGGCAAATTGAGCTTTTTGCTGAGATGGTCAAAAAAGGCTACGTTTATAAAGGCTTAAAACCCGTGCATTGGTGCCCCGTTTCAGAATCTGCCATGGCAGAAGCGGAAATTGAATACGCCGACGTTGAAAGCCATAGCATTCATGTGTTGTTCCCCCTAAAAAACCTTGAAAAAGCTTATGGAAGCCCGCTCTCACCCGAACAAGCAACGCTATTAACCGATGCTTCTATCCTCATCTGGACAACCACGCCTTGGACATTGCCTTCCAACGTGGCGTTAGCCGTGCATCCAAGTTTTGAATATACCGTGCTTCAAACCGAAGCCTTTGGCAAAATCGTAGTGGCAACCGATAGGTTAGAGCCTATCGAAAAACTGCTGAAACAGGAAAAATCGCCCACTAAATTAGGCACGCTTAAAGGGATAGATTTAGCTGGCCTACAGGCGAATCACCCCTTTACAGAAGGCAAAAAATCGGTTGTACTCAATGCCCTATTTGTAACGTTAGATGCGGGTACGGGTATTGTTCACATTGCCCCTGGGCATGGGCCTGATGACTTTCAAGCCGTGCAAACGCTCAATCGGGAGCACCTCAAACACGCTCCGCTCCCCATTCTTTCACCCATTGATGGGCGAGGGCTTTTCATGGCGGAACCCTTCGTGCCTGAAGCCGTTCAGGGGCAGTTCTACGAAAAAGCCAATTGGGTCATTTTAGATATTCTCAAGGCTCAAAACGCCTTGGTGCATCATTATTTGTTCACGCATAGCTACCCACATAGCTGGCGGGCTAAAACGCCTGTCATCTTCCGTGCCACAGAACAGTGGTTCATTAACGTCGATGCCTTCAGACAAACGGCGTTGAGCGAAATTCAAGGCGTTGAATGGATTCCTGAACGGGGGCAAACTCGCATTAGCACCATGGTAGCTAATCGGGCGGAATGGTGTATTAGTCGGCAACGGTTGTGGGGCGTCCCTATTCCTGCGTTTTACACGCCTGACGGGCAAACCCATTTAACCCCCGAAATTACGGCGTTGGTGGCTCAACTATTTCGGGAAGAAACCAGCGATGCTTGGGTGAAATACCCCACCCCTGAAACGCTGATTCCTCGGTTACAAGCCATTTTACCCACTTGGGAAACCCTGCCTGCTAGGCAAAAAACAGGCTTTTCCGTTCAGCAGTTGGAAGTTGCTTTAGCCCCGCTGTTGGCTCATCCGTTAGATTCGCTTCGTAAAGAAGAAGACGTGATGGACGTTTGGTTTGATTCGGGCGTAACCCATACCACCGTGGTAGAAGCCCGCAAGGAACTGCTGGGCGATTTGCCTGCGGAACTTTATTTGGAAGGCTCCGACCAGCACCGTGGTTGGTTTCAATCTTCGTTGCTAACCAGCGTGATGTTGCGTGAAAAAGCTCCGTACAAAGCGGTTTTAACCCACGGGTTTGTGCTAGATGAAAACGGGCGGAAGATGTCTAAAAGCCTTGGCAACGTGGTAGACCCTAATACGGTCATCAAAGAATACGGTGCTGATGTGCTTCGGCTTTGGGTTGCCAGCGTTGATTTCACTAACGATGTACGTATTGGTAAGGGTGCCTTGAAGCAACTGGCGGATATTTATCGGAAAATTCGCAACACGCTTCGGTTTTTATTGGGCAATTTGGCGGGCTTCACCCCCGCTACAGATGCCTTGCCTTATGAATCCCTTTCATCCTTAGATAAATATGTTCTGCACAGGGTGGCGTTGGTTTCTGAAAAAATTACGCAGGCGTTTGCGGCTTATGAATTCCACAAATTTTATCAGTTGGTGCAAAATCTTTGCGTGGTAGAACTTTCCAGCCTGTATTTTGATATTGTGAAAGATATTTTGTACTGCAACGCCAAAACAGATACCGTTCGGTTAGGCGTGCAGACGGTGCTTTATGAAGTGCTACTGGTTTTAAGCAGGCTCATTATTCCTGTGATGCCCCACTTGGCAGAAGATTTATGGTCTCATTGGCCAGAAAATCAACGCCCGAATTTTGGGTTTGAATCGCCACCTGTTTCTATTTTAATGGCACCTTGGCCTGAAATTCCAGCCCAGTGGAAACTGGCTCCAACGGATGCCAAAGCGTTTGAAGCCTTGCTTTCGTTGCGGGAAACGGTCAATGTAGCGTTGGAAGATGCTCGCTCAAAAGATTTAATTGGTAGTGCCTTAGAAGCCGCTATTATTATTCAGCCTCTTTCGGCGGATTGGGATTTTCTTCGGGCAATGCAGGAAACCGAATTGGAGACCCTTTTCTTAGTTTCGCAAGTGCATTTACAGCAAGAGGCTGACCCTAAAGCGGTGTTCGGGCGGTATGCGGTGTTGGCGGAACAAGAAGTAGATGGTGAATACAGAGTTTTTGCGGTGCAGGCAGCGGGCAAAAAATGCGACCGTTGCTGGCAGTATTGTGAAACAGTTGGGCAATTTACAGACCACCCTACTATTTGCCACCGTTGCCATCAGGCGGTGTAGGTTATAATCGGTTTAAACCTAGGGAAGTAATCAATGAAAAAGCGTCTAGCTCTAACTTTTTTGGGCGGAATTCTATCCTTGTGCTTAGGCAGTGGGTTGGTGGCTCATTCAATTTATTCAGGTGAAGAAGAAATACTTTCCGTTAAAACAGGGACTTCTTTTGGGCATTGTGGGGGGTATTGCACCCAAGATTTTGTTATAACTCGTGATAAAATTATCTACACCCAAATCGCTAATCCTATCGGAGGCGGGCAGTATCCTAAAGGCTTTCAGCCAGTTATCAAACAAGAAATCCCTATCAAACAAGAAAAATGGGATGACTTACTGAGAGTCAACGCCTATAAAGATTTTCAAAAGTTGCCCAACACCATTGGTTGCCCAGATTGTGCGGATGGTGGGGCGGAATGGATTGAAGTCAATAAAGCAAGCCGTTTCGATTGCGAGACGCCAAAACGATTATATTCAAAAAAGGTAACCTTTGAATATGGCAAACCGTTGCCTGCCAATAACGCTTTCGCTGAAAAATTGAGGCAGCTAAGGGTGGAAATCATCAAGCAATACGGTAAAAAATAACTATCGCTGAGTTTTTTCTGTTAATAAGGTGTATACTTCTTTTGCGTTGGGTATATTGCTTAATTTAATCCGACTATGTTTAAATAGTGGTTTTAAAAGAAAAAGCCATTCCGTTAAATAAGGGTCAGGAAGTGTGTCCACAATCAACAGTGTATAATCAGAATACATAGGTGGATAATAAGCCGAATACAACTTTTGCATAGAATAAAACAGTGAAGTCTTCTCTGTAAAACAAACACTGCCTAACGCTTGGGATTTTTGAAACCACTGGCTATAGGTAGCAATTTCTGTGATGTTAGTATAGTCAATTTGAATGACTTTTTGCTTGTTAGTATCATCGGTTACTTGAGTAATTAGTAAATGGTCATCGTAAAATTCGTAGATTGTCTTCTGTAGCCTTTTTTTCTTTGTATACAGATAAAAGAAAAGCCCTAGAGGGCCTCCTAATAATCCCCAAAACCCAAAGAAAAACGGAGCAATTTGTCCCATATTCGATTGTGTTGTTGGAAAGAAAATTGAAAGTAAAACAATCGAAAAGCCTCCGAAAAACCCACCAGTCCAAACTGTAAAAAACAGGAGGAAGGGTAGTTGTACTAATAATTCGGGCAATAGAAAAAAATTAGGCTTCACGCTTAAAATGGGCGATTGATTTTCCATGCTAAAAAAAAGTTCCTTACGGTTCCGTATTTTGCTTAATTTCTTTCTCCTTCTTTCGACACTTAATCGGCCATTCTACATCCCCCCTTCTTTTAAGTGAAAAAACCGTTACAACGACTGATACCCACTCAAAGATTGAATGGGTATAAAACCCTATCGTAAGGCAACACCTAAATTTGCCTCAAACTGCTGGCGTAACTGGGTCATCCACCCATCTACTTCGGCATCAGTTAGGGTACGGTCGTTGGTTTGCCATGTGAACCGATACGCCAAACTGCGATGCCCTTCTGGCAACCCTGCCCCGTTGTATTCATCGAACAACTGAACGGTTTTTAACGCGGAAAACACCTGCTGCTGTTGGCTTTCCAAGAAATTGAGAACGGCTTGATGGCTTAAACTGGTGGGGGCGGAAAACGCCATATCCCGCAACATGGCGGGGTAGGGAGAAAGAGCGATTATTTTAGGTTCTGCAGTGGCTTGGGTTGCGATGCGTTGTTCGATTGTTTTCAGCAATAAATCCGCATCTAGTTCCAACACAAACAGGGGGTGCTTACTTTTTAATTGCTTTTGAATGGCAGGATGCACCTGCCCTAAAACGGCGAGCGGTTTTTTCTTTTCGGTTAAAACGCAACTGGCACTTCGCCCTGGGTGAAAAACCCCAGCCTCCCCAGTGAGTGGTTCAAAACTGATGGCGTGGGCATCTACCGAAAACCCGAACCGCCCCAAGAAGGCTTCTAGCAAGCCTTTTAGGGTGTAAAAATCTGTTGTTGTGGCTAATTTGGCTTGCCAGCCTGTTGCTTTGGGTTGCCCTACAATCAGCATGGCTAAATTGAGCTTTTCCTGCACGCCTGTTTGTTTATGCCCTGCTTTGCCTCGTTTAAAATACGAACGCCCCAATTCGTACACCCATAAGGCGTCTTCGCCGTAGGCTAAATTGGTTTTGGCAACATCTAACAACGTAGGAATGACGCTTTGCCTTAACAACATATGTTCGCTGCTATGTGAATTGGAGAGTTTTACCAACGAAGCTTCGTCGGGCAGGCAACCGACATCGGCTAATAACGCTTCGCCCACAAGGCTGGTGGTCATCACTTCACTTAAGCCTAACCCGCATAAGACAGACCGAAACTGCCCCAATAGCCTTTGCCTGTTTGAGCGATTAACGGTTTGATTGGTGGCGGGCAGGCTTTCAGGTACGGCTTGGTAGCCGTCAATACGAACAATTTCTTCAATTAAATCAATTTCTTTTAGCACATCTCGTTGGCGGAAAGATGGCACGGAAACGCTTAAAATGCCTTCGCTAGAAGCAACCACGCCAAACCCTAAGCCCTGTAACGATTGTTGGACTTTTTCGGCTTCGTAGGGCTTCCCAATAAGGGCTTCTAATCGGCTTAAACGAAGGGGTACGGTAACGGCATCAACCGTGGTTCTACCTACGGCTTGCCATGAAACCACCGTACCACCTGCCCATTCTTGCAATAAGTAAATAGCCCGTTGCATGGCGGTTTGCACCGAACCTGCATCTACACCTCGTTCAAACCGAGCGGAACTTTCGGTGCGAATCCCCACGCTTCTGGCTGAACGCCGTGTGCTAGCCGTTGGGAAGCACGCCGCTTCTAAAAAGACGGTGGTTGAGCCTTCATGAATGGCGGTTGAAGCCCCACCCATCACGCCACCAAGGGCGACAGGGGTATCATCTTTGGTAATTACAACGGATTGTTCGCTTAGCGTATAGGTGGTTTCATCCAAGCAAGCTAAGGTTTCGCCTGATTGGGCTAAACGCACGCCAACCGTGCCATTCAAGCCTAATAAATCTGCATCAAACGTGTGGAGCGGTTGCCCCAATTCCAACATCACAAAATTGGTTACATCCACCACGTTGTTAATGGCTCGAATGCCTGCTGAAGCTAAGCGTTGTTGCACCCATTGCGGCGATGGAGCAACCTTCACACCTGAAATTACAGCACCGCTATAGTACTCGCAAACAGTAGCATCGGAAGGGGCAATTTTAAGCGTTGGATGTTCAGCTACCGCAAGGGTTTCAAGGGTTTTTGGGTGTTGGATGGTACGGTTAAACAACGCCGAAACTTCCCGAGCCATCCCAATGTAGCTCATCCAATCGCCCCTGTTAGCGGTTGGGGCGGTTTCCAGCACGGCATCGGCGTTTTCGCCTAATTTGAGGGCTTCAATCAACGATTGCCCCAAGTGGGCATCGGAAACCAAGTCATTCAGCACCCAAATACCGCCATCGGCTTGGGTATACTGGGTTTCTAGGGCTAATTCTTCTAACGAACAAACCATGCCTTCGCTGGGAATACCTCGAATAACGGCGGGGGTTAGCGTGAACCATTCGCTGGTTTTACGGCTGTAAACGGTTGCTCCGTTTTGGGCAAAGGCGATAAACTGCCCCACGCCTACGTTGGGGGCTCCACAAACTACTTGGGTTATACCCAGTTCAGCTCCTTGATTGACGGTTACTAACCGCAATTTATCTGCATTGGGGTGGGGGTTGAGGGCTTCTACTTTGGCTACAATCACGCCAGAAAACCGAGGGCCTGTGTAGGTTATCGCCCCTTCCACTTCCAGCCCTGCCCCTGTCAATGCTTCGCCGAGTGCTTGGGGGGAAATGCCTGAAAGGTTGATATAATCTGAAAGCCAGTGGTGTGAAAGTTTCATGGTGGAGGGGGGTTCCTTTTGCTATTGGAGAGGGTAGGCAATACCTTCCTATTTTACCGCAAGCAAACGATGAAGGCAAAACAACAGTGGGCTTAGAGTTAGCGAGGGCGAAAGCAAGAGAGGCTGGCTTCGGGTAAAGGAAGACTTATACCAATTGACAATTTAAATAGCGTAAGAGTTAAAAGCAACCAGTAGGAACGACCATCGCATTTGCTCTGCAGCTGCCGATGCGTTCCGTCCACCGCAGGGGCAAAAAGAACATCCCCTCGTCCATGCCCTTGTGGCA
>JAPLIO010000041.1 GCA_026389055.1 Candidatus Melainabacteria bacterium
AGGGGTGTTGTTTAAGTGTTGAGGGGGTGGTGTGTAGTTTTTAGGTTTTTAGTGGTTGAAATGGGTTGAAATAGGGGTAGGTTTTTACTTTTTTAGCGTTTTAGGTTGGTTTTTAGTAAAAAAGACCTTCTGCTATCTCCCTGTATACCATTATTCAGTAAATTCGAATATCTAATTCTATACCATCCGCACCTTGTTTAATAGCCTTTCTAAAGCCAGCGAGAGTATTCTCCTGAAATTTTCCCCAGGCCCCAGGCCCCTGTGTCCAATAACTTGCACTGTAGCATTTTGTTTAAACATAAAACGTTACTTCCCTTATTTTAAAACTTGTAAAAATACAGTTGGTTTATCATTAACACAAGCATAAAATCCAGTCATATTAAAAAAGTGCTAGTTAAATTATCCGCAAAGTTTGATGACTTTGTGCAACGCCACTACTAAGCCGTCGATGTCTTCATGGGTATTGTAAAAGCCAAACGTTGCTCTAGCCGTAGCGGAAACATTTAGGCGTTTCATCAACGGTTGGGCACAATGATGCCCCGTGCGAATGGCAATGCCCTCTAAATCCGCCAGCGTGCCAATATCAAACGCATGAATACCCGCCAACAAAAACGAACAAACCGCCGCCTTATGTTTCGCTTGCCCATAAAGCGTCAATCCATCAATGGCTAGCAACGCATCAGTCGCTTTTTGACGCAACGTTTCTTCATAGAAGGCAATTCTATCCAAGCCAATCGCCTGTAAATAACTAATAGCAGCACCCAGCCCAATTACCTGAGCAATGGCTGGTGTACCCGCTTCAAACCGAAGTGGCGGGGCTAAAAACGTCGTTTTTTCTAGCGAAACAACGTCAATCATATCGCCCCCAAACTGGTAAGGTGGCAACGAATCCAGCACATCATACTTGCCATAAAGCACGCCCACACCCGTAGGCCCGTACAATTTATGCCCCGAAAACGTGAAGAAATCGCAATCTAACGCCTGTACATCAATCGGCATATGCGGGGCGGATTGAGCTCCATCTACCAAAATTTTAGCCCCCACCGCATGAGCCATTTTGGTCATTTCGGCTACAGGATTGATTGTTCCCAACACATTTGAAACATGAATAACCCCAACCAGCTTCACTTTGCCAGATTGCAATAACTCGGCATAAGCCTGTAAATCCAATTCGCCTTCGTCGTTCATGGGAATAACCTTAAGGGTGCAACCTCGTTCCAAGCAAACTTGTTGCCACGGTACAAAATTGGCGTGGTGTTCCATGGCAGTAACCAACACTTCATCGCCCGCTTGTAAATGAGCCTTACCAAACGTGGTGGCTACCAAGTTAATGGCTTCCGTACAACCCCGAACAAACACAATTTCCGTACTACTTTTAGCATTAATAAACCCTGTAACTTGCTCCCGAACGGCATCAAAAGCAGCGGTAGCACCTTCCGCCAATTTGTAAACCCCTCGACGGACGGTGCCGTTTTCATGGGCGTAAAATTGATTCAATCGGTTAATAACCGCCCAAGGCTTTTGCGTGGTTGCTCCGTTATCCAAGTATACCAAGGGTTTCCCGTTGACGGTTTCAGCCAAAACAGGGAAATCTGCCTTTAATTGAAGCACTTCTTCTTGGGTTAGGCTGGGCGATGAAAAATCAAACCCCGAAACCGAGGTGATGAGTGGATTTTGAGAGGGCGTTAAAACGGAAGATGACATATAATGATGCTTTCAACACCCTTAGCGGGCTAATTTTTCTTGAAACAGGGCTAAACATTCAGCTTTTAGGGCTTCAACACCCGCCACGTTTTCTAGTTGAGAAAGTAAATCTACGACAAACGCCAACGTCAACACATCTCTGGCTTCATCAGGCGAAATGCCTCTGCTAACCAAGTAAAATAGCTGTTGTTCATCTAACTGCCCCACCGTGGTACCATGTGAACATTTCACATCGTCGGCATCAATATTCAACCACGGGCGGGCAAAGGCTTTCGCCTTATTGGAAAGCAACATATTCTTGGAAAGTTGTTTGGCATCAGTCTGTTGACCGTTGGTGGTTACAAAAATTGAGCCATCAAATTCAGATTTCGCTTCATCGCCCACAACAGCTTTAAAAATTTGCGAACTTTGGCAATTTTCAGCGTCGTGAGTTAGCCGTACATGGTTGTGAACACTAGTTTTACCCGTAGCTAACGTAATACCATTTAGTGTCGCATTGGCTTCTTGCCCAACGAGGCGAACTTCCATTGAATGCCTGAGCAACGCCCCATTGGAAGCGTTCACCGCAAACAAATTAAAGTAAGCTTTTTCGTGAACAGTCGCCCGAGTGTTTAGCAATTGTACAATATTTTCAGACGTATGATTAACCAAATATACCCAGTTGAGCGTTGCTCCTTTGGCTAATTCCACCGTGGCACAAGCTTGAATATACGCCTGTAGTTGAGCATCCGAAGAGCAGCTAACAACCACGGTAGCACTGGCATTTTCCGCCAAGAGAACCGCCCACTGCGGAAACGCCATAGACGTTTGGCTTTGATTGACATAAACCACTAAGGGCTTTTCCAAGGTGGTGTTAGCAGGAAGGTCCAACGTCCAAATGTCTTCCGCCAAGGCTTGCCCTAGCACGCAAAACGGATCAGATTCTTGGGTGGTTTTTTCGGTTAATAACTGCTGAAATGCGGTTTGAACTGAGGCTTCGAGCTGAGAAAATAACATCCACGGGGCTGCCGCCTTGGGGGAAGCATCTTTGGGGAACGCCCCATTGCAAACCGTCAGAGTAACGGGTAATTTCAATGCCTTTTCCAGCCGATAAGGTAGCCTGCAAGGTTCCAGCTTGGATTGCACGGCGGGCAAAGGCTTAGAAACCAACGGCTTTAAATCGATAAATTTCCACGCTTCTTGGTGCTTACGGTTGGGTAAGCCTAACGCCATAAAGCGTTCGGCAGAGTGGCTTTTCAGCAAGCTTAAAGCAGAAAAATCGGCGTTTTTATTGGCGATAATGGCTTGAAGCATCGGGTCTAAACAAGCTTCAAACGGAGACAGTTCTGTGGTTAAATTGACGCCCAACAAGCTAGCCACATCTAACGATGAAGGCTCATATGCTGGCGTTGTTTCAGGGGCAGGAGGGGTTAAGGTCATCGTCATCTATACCGCCACCTCTACTTGTTGAGAATGAGGAAGCAACCAATCGTACCCTTTTTCTTCTAGTTCTAAGGCTAAGGATTTGTCGCCCGAAGTAACAATTTGCCCTTGGGCTAAAACGTGAACAAACGTGGGTTCAATATAATCCAACAACCGCTGATAGTGCGTTACTAGCAAGATGGCTTTATCTTGGCTCATTAGCTGGTTCACGCCGTTGGCTACAATCCGTAAGGCGTCAATATCTAACCCTGAATCGGTTTCATCTAAAATAGAAAGACAGGGGTTAAGCACCGCCATTTGCAGAATTTCGTTCCGCTTTTTTTCTCCGCCCGAAAAACCAGCATTGACGCATCGGTGCAGATAGTCGTCTTTCATTTCTACCAACGGCAACTTAGTTTTCAAGAATTCCGCAAAGCCAGCTTCATCTAATTCGGGTAGTTCGTTGGCTTTTTGTTTGGCATTGTACGCCATGCGTAAAAAGCTGGTATTGTTGACCCCAGGCAGTTCTATGGGGTATTGAAACGCCAAGAAAACCCCAGCAGTCGCCCGTTCATTGGGTTCTAAACCAAGCAGATTTTGCCCTTTGTAAAGCACTTCGCCTTCAGTAACTTCAATGGAGGGATGCCCCGCTAGCACTTTAGAAAGCGTACTTTTCCCAGACCCATTGGGCCCCATAATAGCATGCACTTCACCAGCATTAACGGTTAAGTTTAAGCCATTCAGGATTTTTTGTCCGCCATTGGCTACTTGGGCGTGAAGGTTGATAATTTGCAGTAACGGTGTTTGGTTTTTCATTATATAAAGTGTTCCTATCATGATAAAAAAGTAAAAATAGAGCGATTAGCCAACAGAATTTTCCAGTTTAATTGCCAATAATTTACCTGCTTCAGCGGCAAATTCCCCAGGTAATTCGTTGAAAACATCTTGGCAAAACCCGCTAACCAAGGTAGCCACAGCCTCTTCGGTCGGGATGCCTCTGGATTGAAAATAAAACAATTGGTCTTCGCTAATTCTTGAAGTGGTTGCTTCATGTTCTAAATTAGCGGAAGGATTTTCCACCTGAATATAAGGGTAAGTATTGGCTTTGCAAGTGGTGCCAATCAACATAGAATCGCACTGCGTAAAGTTCCGAGCATTTTCAGCATTGGGTTTAATAACCACGCTACCCCGATAAGAATTTTTCGAGACCCCAGCGGAAATACCCTTAGAAACAATGCGGCTTCTGGTATTCTTGCCTAAATGAATCATCTTCGTGCCAGTATCCGCCTGTTGAAAATGGTTGGTCAACGCAACGGAATAAAATTCGCCTACGCTATCATCACCCGTTAAAATGCAACTAGGGTACTTCCAAGTAATAGCTGAGCCCGTTTCTACCTGAGTCCAAAAAATCCGAGACCGATTACCCTTACAATTGCCCCGCTTGGTAACGAAGTTGTAAATACCGCCAGCCCCTGTTTTGGGGTCGCCAGCAAACCAGTTTTGCACGGTGGAATATTTAATTTCCGCATCTTCCAACGCAATCAATTCCACCACAGCAGCGTGCAGTTGTTTACTATCGAACTTTGGGGCGGTACAACCTTCTAAATAGCTGACTTTAGAGCCATTTTCAGCGATAATTAGCGTGCGTTCAAACTGCCCAGTCCCTTCCGTGTTGATGCGGAAATAGGTGGATAAATCCATTGGGCAAGTAACACCTTCGGGGATGTATACAAACGACCCTTCCGTAAAAACGGCG
>JAPLIO010000240.1 GCA_026389055.1 Candidatus Melainabacteria bacterium
CATTGGGCGTGCTAATTTTGTTACTGTGCTACTCATTTCGGTTATTTACTAGGTGTAAACGCCCTTATTGCGTTGCTCGTGCCTCATTATCCCATCCCACTGAGACTTTTTCCGTAACCCCAGTTGATTGAATCTCAGGGTGAGGTGTTTCCTTTTGGCTGCAGAAGAAGCAGAATAACGTTTCTATTTTACCTGAAACATACCCCCATGCGGGTGCTTTTTATAGAGGGTGTTAGCAGTTATTTTCATCGTGTAGGGTAAGAGTTCAACATGACGATAGTTAATTTTTGCATGGGTATCCCCTTCAAAATACCCGAACGCCCAAAACAAGGTGTGGTATAGTTAAAGTAATAGAAAAGACGGTTGTTAATCAAGAAATACGCTCACCATGCCTAGCCCCACCAGCAAAACCCCCAAACAAACCCGAAGCCTCATTCATCAACCCCACAGAGATGCGTGGCTGGAAGTGGATTTAGGGGCGTTAGAACACAACGCCAAAACCATCAAAGCCCACCTAGAAACCCTTTCCGCCCAACACGGGCGAACAAAGCCTCTCTCCCTCATGGCAGTAGTAAAAGCAGATGCCTATGGGCATGGTGCCGTAATGGTTGCCCCCATTCTAAAAGCCTGCGGATTTTCTCAGCTCGGCGTTGCCTCTATTGATGAAGCCCTCCAGCTTCGGCAGGCAGGCATTGAACTGCCGATTTTGGTATTAAGTGCTTCTCCGCTTTGGGCAATGCCCTTGGCTAGCCAACACCATGTACAGCTAACCATATTCAACCCAAGCCACCTAAAAGCACTGGCAGAACAAAAACAACCCGTTACCGTTCAAGTGAAAATAGAAACAGGCATGCACCGCATTGGCGTGCCATGGCAGGAAGCTTCGGGCTTTTTACAGGCGTTAGAGGGAATCCCTATGGCGAAAGTGGCGGGTATTTTTTCCCATTTTGCCCAAGGCGATAACCCCCAAGCCTGCCAACAACAATGGGAACGATTAGCCCATGTACTAGCAGAAAACCCCACAGAAGCAGGGCAACCAGTGCATATTGCCAATTCTTTAGGGGCTTTTAATAGCCCGCAAGCTTGGCAACAGTGTAACGTTGCTAGAGTAGGCATTGCCCTTTATGGGTACGAGGTACCTGCAGGCGTGTTACCGCAAGCACTGCAACCCGTGATGGGCTTGAAAGCCAGATTTTCCCATATTCAGCAGGTAGAAGCGGGCGAAGGCGTTAGTTATAACCACACCTATATCACCCAAAAACGCCAGTGGCTAGGCACCATCCCTCTAGGGTATGCGGATGGCTTACCTCGAGGGCTTTCTAACCAATTAACAGCCTCGTACCAGGGAGTTCGGATTGCACAAGTGGGAATGATTACGATGGATCAGACCGTTTTTGATTTATCGCCCATTGTAGAACGATTGGGTAAGCCCCCTGCCTTGGGAAATGTGATTACGGTGCTGGAAACGGGTAAACAAGCCGTACCGGCTACTGAAACTGGTAGCCAGCCATTAACGTTATCTGCTTGGGCAAAAACGTTAAATACCATTGAATATGAATTGATGTGTGGTTTACGGGTTCGGTTACCAAGGATTTATACCCGCAGTGGGATATAATACCGTTAGCCCCGTGCGGCAAACTTCGTCATTTCATCTAGGCTGAAAATACCATCTGTTCGTCCACCCACATTCAACCCTTCCATAATATCAAAGGTTTCCGCACGATGATCCATAAAATATTGAGCGGCAGCTTTAATCAGTGGGTCTGTGGTGGCTAGTTGTGTGTAGGCAACTAGTTCGCCAAATTGAGCGATACCATCTCTTCTGCTTTGGTCTCTATCCATTAAGCCTTCAAAAGCACCAAAATTGTCTCTCAAAATTTGAGCAGCGGTTTTGCCATTCATGTTTCTAATAGCATCTGCTAGTGCTTGTTGAGCAGCTTCTTGGGCTCGTTGGGCATCTGTTTTGAATACAGGCATGGGTTCTACTCCATCGCAAACCCGAATAAACCGTGCTAAATCATCGGTACTAACTAAATTATCTTTTTTGCCTTCGGTGTTAATAGCTTCTGCAATATCAAAGGTGTTAGCTCTGTTGTTAATAAAATACTGAGCCGCCGCTTTGATATTAGGGTCTGCATTCGGTAATTGGGTGTAGGCTACTAGTTCTTCAAAATCAGCATAATTATCTTTGCGGTTAGGGTCTTTATCCATTAAGCTTTCAAATGCCCCAAAATTATCTTTTAAAATTTGAGCCGCATTTCTCGGGGTCATGGTTCTCAAGGTTTTCATGTATTGAAGATCTGAAACGCTTTTAGAAACCGTTGAACCATCTGCCAAATGGGTAACGATAATATCTTGAGCATCTAGGGTTGAAAAGTCAATCACGGCATCGCCTTCTACATGAAACATATCAATCTGTTGGTTTTTGCCTTGAATATGAATGTTGTTGACAAGCCCTTTTAAATAAACAAGGGATGCATTTTTATTGCCTGTCAAATCAATTGAAGCACTATCTTCTTGTTGCCCAGACAGATTGATTTGGTTCATGCTGCTGCCTTGCGTATCGGTTAGGCTAATACGAAAATCTTCTGCTTGCCGTGCATTACCGCTATTTTCAACGGTTACAGCACCTTGAGATTGCCCGACTTGAATATCACTACTGCCAACACTTCTGATTAAGCCACCTCGGCGAAGATTGGTTAACTCAACTTCCGTTAAGCCTATACCATCGGTACCCGCATTGATATCAACGAGACCTTCAATACCACTGCCTTTAATGTAAACATCACCTTGTCTATTAAAGGAATTTAACAGGGCGTTGCCTGCAACATTATTGAAAATGGCTTGGTTGCCGTTCATGGTACGCCCTTGTTGGCTGATGTTTACATCGCCCTGTACGGCACCAAAATAAACTTGTTGAGCCTGCCCTGCATTGGCTTGTTGATTAACGGCAACAGACCGATTGTAGTGCTTAGATTGAATTCTGTTGATGCCTGATTGCGTGAATTGACTTAATTGTTTTTGATTGCTGGGTGCCATAAAAGGGTCAGTCTGGCTGTAAAGTAGCGGTTGGTTACCGTATTGTGCTTGTAAGCCTTGGCGTGGGAAAAAAGGCAATGCATAGGGTACTACTGGTTGTTGCTCATACCGTGCTGGCATGTAATTAGTATTTGGGTAGGCTGTTGGTAACATGGTCGTGGTCTATCCTCTGTGGTCAAACAGGTATTCAATACGGTAGCAAGATGATTGAAGCTATCAGTGGTTTGTTACCCTTTAATCAAACCCATCAAGGTGCAGAAAATGCGTGTTTATTACTATACTGTTACAATTTGAAGCTTTATAAAGACTGCCTTGTATTAAGAACTTGACTTTTGGAAAAATCAATAGGATTATTGTGTTATTAAATAATGTATCTATATTTTTGTTTAATTAATAATAAAAGGACATAATAGACCCCATGCAAACGCTTTCCCTCTTTTCCTCAATGTCATTGTTTACAAACAAGCAAGCTCCTACTTTTAAGGCATCTGCTGTAAGTGAAGGTGTTTCCACCTTCACTGCCCCTTCTCGGTTATTACAGGATACCGTTAGCTTTGCAGCCACACCCAAAATCCGTTCGGGTGCTGCGGTAGCCACCCCCCCCCCCCCCCCCCCCCGTTAATTGAGTCAGTATTTAGTCCTTATCTAAGAATATCAACTTATCAAAACAATAATTCTAATGACTCTTTGCAGAAGGCATTAAAGAGGGAGATTGATTCACCATCATATCATCTCTCCTCACACTTGAAACCTCAATCATTACTTCGCCCACACTTGCCTGAACCTTATCGTCATCTAGAAAGCTTTGAAATGACTATTGCTGAGGATCATCCAGCTTTAGTTCCTTTGAATAATGCTTTAAAAGTAGCCCAAATGAATACGCCGATTGTACCTTCTGAAGCGCTCCTCTCTGCACTAGAGGATACGGAACGAGAAAGGCTCTTAACACTACAAAACCCAGGCCTGATTCGACAGAACCGTTCCGCAATTTTTGATATCTTAGACCAATTCCCTCAAGGCTCTCAATTGAATCAAGAATTTTTGAAGTATCGCTCGCAATTTTTTGGGTGCGTTGAAGGGGTAGAACAAGCTGAAAACGCACTTAGACTAGAAAGAGTTATACAACAGCGACTGCTTGACTTGGACGTTTTCAGAAAGACAGCCGAAGAACTAGGGCTTGAAAAGCAATATATCCATGCTTTTAGACAGTCTTTTACTTCGGAACCGGGTGGGAAGCTACCTTTTAATAGCCGTTATTCTAAACTTAGAGAGCAATATGCAGCACTGTTAAGGGTTATTATCCCGCACCCTAAAAATAAGTCTAAATATAATGATAGCCCTTTAGAACATATAGCATATAACGCATTAGAAACTGTTTTTTCTCAAGATAGGCAAGAAAAGGTGAAACAGGTGTTAGGCTTACTTGAAAAATCTCCTGAAGCAGTTGTAACCTTCATTGAAGAGCTTAGACGTGCCAAACCTTAATCAATTATTTTTTTTGTTATAGCAGGGCTTGCCTTGGTTTTTTATGGTATTATTTGTAAGCAGATTGTTTGTAGGCGTTTTTTAACGCCTCTATCTCTATATATATTTATAAGTACAAGTTGAAGGAAAGTTACACAAACTATGGGCGTAATAACCGATACAAGCTGGATGATTGGCGGCCCTCAGGGTAGTGGCGTTGATTCATCTGCCACGCTATTTGCACGGTCAATGGCCGTTGCAGGCTACTGGGTTTACGGTAAACGTGAATACCATTCCAACATTAAAGGGGCACACAGTTACTTCCATTTACGGGTAAAAACAACGCCCGTACGGTCGCATATTGACCCTATTCACTTACTATCCACCTTTGAAGATAGTACGGCTGAAATCCACGCACACGAAATTGTGGCTGGTGGTGCGTTAATTTACGACCCTAGCGTTACCAAGCCTGAAACCTTGGAAATGGATGCTAGCGTTAAATTGTTTCCCATCGAATTTGAAACCATTATTCGGGATTTAGCCGAAGAATTGGGCAAGCCCGCCGCTAAATTAGCCATTGTAAAAAACACCATTGCTGTTGCTGCTTCTTTAGCCCTCTATGGTGTGGGTTTGGATGTGTTGGAAGAAGCCCTCAAAGGCTTATTTCGTGGTAAAAAAGCGGGTTTGGTTGGTGTTAACTTAGCTGCTGGTAAAAAAGCTTACCAAGTCATTCAATCCGTTGAAGGCTGGGATACGTTCGCTTACCGCTTAGCCCCGCAAACCAATAAACCTGAACCTAATTCTCGGTTGTTAATGAACGGTGCGGCTGCTTGCGGTATCGGTAAATTAAAAGCGGGTTGCAGATTCCAAACGTATTATTCCATCACCCCTGCTGTTGATGAATGTATTTGGTTAGAACAACAAACGGAATACGGTATTGTTGTTTACCAAGCAGAAGACGAAATTGCGTCCATCAACATGGCAAACGGAGCAGCCTATACAGGTGCCAGAACATCTACCGCTACTTCAGGGCCTGGTTTCTGTTTGAAAGCCGAAGGGATTGGTTGGGCTGGTATGAACGAAGTACCAACCGTTATTACCAACTACCAACGCGGAGGCCCTTCTACTGGGTTGCCTACCCGTAATGAACAGGGCGATTTATTGTTTGCCTTGAACATTGGGCATGGCGATTTCCCTCGCATCGTAGTGGCTTCTGGTGATATGGAAGAATGTTTTGAAGATGGCTTTAACGCCTTTAACTTCGCAGAACGCTACCAAACCCCGACCATTTTGTTGATTGATAAAGCCTTGGCTAACTCTACGCAAACCATTCCTAAATTCGCTGAAAAGCATTTAAGAATTGACCGTGGGCAAATTGTGGGTGCTCCTGAAAGCTTTAACCCTGAAGACCCCGCAACGGGCTTGCCAAAGTTTAATCGCTTTAAAGTAACCGAATCAGGCATTTCGCCTCGTTCGTTACCGGGCACACCGGGGCGTATTCACTTCCTAACGGGCGATGAACACACTGAATACGGCGTTATTACTGAAAAGCCTGAAATTCGGATTGCCATGATGGATAAACGAGACAGAAAGCTCCATACTGCTGCTCGTGAAATTCCTCAGGATTTACAATTCAAGCTTTATGGCCCTGAACAAGCAGATATTACCATTGTTGGCTGGGGTTCTTCTAAAGGCATTATTATTGATGCGTTGGATGAGCTGAAAGCCCAAGGCGTAACGGCTAACTACCTGCACATTCGGTTAATGTCGCCATTCCCTGCGGAAAAAGTGGCTGAAATTTTAACCAATGCCAAGAAAACGATGATTATTGAAAGCAATTTCTCGAATCAGTTAGCTAAGGTTATTAAAATGGAAACGGGTATTACCATTCCACATCACGTGGCAAAATACACGGGTCGTCCTATTTCTCAGTGCGAAGCGGTTTCCGCCGTGCAAGAAGTATTAACTAAAAATTCAAGAAAGGTAATGTTAAGCTGTGGCCACTAAACAACAACAACTACCGACGCTTGCTACGAAAGTCAAACCCTTCCAACTCAAATCAGAAAAACCCATCGATTGGTGCCCTGGTTGCGGAGACTTTGGTATCGTCAACGCTGTTCAACAAGCCGTTAGCGAACTAGGCTTAGTACCTTGGAAAGTCAACTTCTTTACAGGTATTGGCTGTTCGGGTAAATCTTCCCAGTATTTGCAAGCTTATGGCGTGCATACATTGCACGGCAGAGTATTGCCTTATGCTTTGGGTTCCAAAATTGTTAACCCTGATAACGTTGTGTTAGCAGCGGGTGGCGATGGCGACGGGTACGGCATTGGTGGCGGACACTTCCTCCATGCGGGTAGACGTAACGTAGATATTACCTACATCGTTTTCAACAACGAAGTTTATGGTTTGACTAAAGGTCAAGCTTCCCCTACGTTGGAAGTGGGCATGCAACCTAAATCGTTAGCGTTGCCACACATTTCCCAGTCTATCAACCCATTAGCGTTGGCTATTGCGGCGGGTTATACGTTTGTTGCAAGGTCTTATTCGTTTGATGCCAAGCATTTGAAGCAAACCATTATGGCTGCTATTGAACACCGTGGTATTTCGTTGGTGGATGTTCACCAGCCTTGCCCAACGTACAATGATTTGCACCCGAAAGAATACTATTCTGAAAAGGTGATTGAAAACGGGACAGAGATGCCTCGGGTTTATTACTTGGATGATACAGATTATAACGGTGTAGTGGCGGATTCTACCGATGCGGAAGCCGTGAATGCCAAAAAAATTGAGGCGATTGAGCGGGCTTATAAACGGGAAGAGCGGATTGCTTTGGGCGTTTATTGGAAGATTGATATGCCAACTTATGAAGATAGGTTGCAATCTGTTATTCCTGCGTTGCAGGGTACTTCGCCTATTACCATTCCGTTTCATGATGAAGACATGATTCCAACGACGGATTTATCGTATGCGTACGAAGAATTCTTAGTGTAAGCGACCGTTCTGTCGGTTGAATTGACAACGATTTTAAAAAGAGCTATTATGAATGAACGTTCATAATAGCTCTTTTTTTGTTTTCAGTTGAAACTGTTTGAGGAAAAACACTTTGTCAAATACTACCAATCCATTCACTTTTCAAGTATTACTAGATGCTTCTGATATTGACCAATCTAAACTATCCTATTATTTTCATTCGAAAATAGAGACAGGAAAAAATATAAAAATTTATGAACAATTTATGTCTAGTCTTGCTTGGATGGAAACCTATCAAGCTAATCAAAAAAAAGACCGATTTAAAGCCGATGAATATATCGCTTTCTTTGTAAAAACATACAATACAAAAGAAATGGTTTTTATTGGCGTTTATAAAATAATAGGGGTTACTGAGAGCCAAGACGGAGGGGATTGCTATGATTTTGAACGCTATGATGAGCTGATGGCATGGAGTGGTCGTTTATTTGTTGAAGATCCCACAACAACAGCTGATATTTACCGCAAAGCTCAAAGCATTAAAAACCAAGGTGGCTTACCTATCTTACACATTACCAAGGATAAAAAAGCCTTACCCTTTCCTGGGTTCCACAAATTCAACCACTCGCTAAAAGAATTGAAAACCATGCCAACAACTTGGCAAGAAGAGTTAAAAAGAATGAAGGGTGTTTACTTACTAACTTGCCGTAAACATCATAAACTTTATGTGGGTTCAGCCTCTGGTGAAGAGGGATTCTTACAACGTTGGGTTGCTTACGCCGATGGAAATGCAGGTGGAAACAAAGAACTAGAAAACTTCCTCAAAAGCAATTCAGGCGCTGATTTTCATATTAGTATTCTTGAAATTGCCTCTTCTTCTGATGATCCTGATAAAATTATCGCAAAAGAAAACTCTTGGAAAGCTAAGTTAAATACAAGAGATTTAGCAGGCAATGGCTTAAACTGTAATTAGTACCCATTCACGGTTTAATGGGTAGCAGGGCTTCAGGTGGCAAGGGTGTTTAAACCAACACTTTATCTTTCGGTTTGTTTATGTGAAACTAAAGATAGTCGTTTTTAGTCTATTTTGTTTTCACATAAAGGAGCGTTTTACCCTATGGCAAATATACAACGTGGCTTGCTAATGGCAGGCAACTGGAAAATGTTTAAAACCAGAGCCGAAGTGGAAGCCTTCATTTTAGGATTAGCCCCTGTTTTTCATAAGTCTCCGCAAGTTGAAGCGATGGTTTGCCCCAGCTTCACGCTATTAAGCACTGCCCAAAAAACCATTAAACGCATGGGCTTACCGCTTAAAGTTTCCGCCCAAAACATGGAATACCGAGAAGAAGGTGCCTTCACTGGCGAAGTTTCCGCCATTCATCTCAAAGAATTAGAATTACGAGGCGTTTTATTAGGGCATAGCGAACGCAGGCAATACTATAACGAAACCGATACGGCGATCAATCAAAAAACAAAAGTAGCATTGCAATACGGGTTGTTGCCCATTGTTTGTGTGGGTGAATTGCTAGAACAACGTGAAGCTGGCAATACCGATGCCGTTGTTGTAGACCAAGTAACCAACGCCCTAGAAGGCTTAGATGCCAAGCAAATTCCTGCCATTGTAATTGCGTACGAGCCTGTTTGGGCAATTGGTACAGGCAAAGTGTGTGAAACCCCTGAAGCCAACCGCGTTTGCGGATTGATTCGGTCTCAAGTTGCCAAGCAATTTGGGGTAGAAGCCGCAACGGCATTAAGAATTCTTTATGGGGGTAGCATGAATAATGCTAACGCTGAAGCCCTTTTAAGTCAATCTGATATTGATGGCGGACTAATTGGCGGAGCTAGCCTAAAAGTGGATTCTTTCGCAGAACTGCTCAATACGGCTAACCAAGTAATGAGCCAACAAACCGCTAGTGTTGTTTAGCCCCTCAACCTAAAGAGGAAGATATTTACCCAATGATGATGATGAGTATTGCCACATTACCCGCCTGTCAATTGGAAATTTTTAAACTACCACACGCTCCTGAAACCCTACCCAGTTATGCCACACAAGGGTCTGCTGGGATGGATTTACGGGCAGCCATTGCTGAACCCATTACGTTAGCTCCGTTGCAACGAGCCTTAATTCCAACGGGCTTACTCTTTCATATCCCTGAAGGCTATGAAGTACAGTTGCGGGCTAGAAGTGGGCTGGCTATTAAGCATGGTATTAACCTGATTAATGGTATTGGCACCATTGATTGGGATTATCGGCATGAAGTGAAGGTGGCGTTGGTAAACCTAAGTAATGACCCATTTGTTATTGAACCACTGGAGCGGATTTGTCAGATGGTGATTTCACCTATTGTACAAGCCACCGTGGTAGAGATTCAAGAAACCAGCTTGTGCGACTCTCGTTCTGGTGGGTTTGGTTCGACAGGTAGAAACTAATCTATAAAAATAAACCGATGGCTTGCAACGGCGGTGTGTTTATTAGAGAATAACGATTGGTCTACAAGGTGAAGAACTATCCGCTTTCTTGCGTGTAACCTCACCCCTAAACCACGAAGTACACCATTGGAGGTTCAAAAACAACAATCATGGCTAAAAAAGTAACGGGCAAAATTAAATTAGCCCTTAATGCTGGTAAAGCAAACCCATCGCCACCCGTAGGGCCAGCTCTGGGTCAACACGGTGTCAACATTATGGGTTTCTGTAAAGAATACAACGCCCAAACACAAGATAAAATCGGGCAAATCATTCCAGTAGAAATTACTGTTTATGAAGACCGCTCATTTACCTTTGAACTAAAAACACCCCCTACTAGCTTTTTGCTAAAACAAGAAGCTGGCGTAGCCAGTGGTGCCGCCAACCCAAAACAACCTGTTGGTAGCGTAACAATGGCTCAAGTGCGTAAAGTTGCCGAAATTAAATTGGCAGATTTAAACGCCAATGATATTGATGCTGCTATGAAGCAAGTAATGGGTTCCGCCCGTTCTGCTGGGTTAACTGTTGTTGAATAAGCCTATTGTTAGGTTTATTATTTTCCCTGTTTACAAACTCGTTGCGTAAACACTTTATTCTTTTTAAATTGGAGCTTAACCAATGGCCACGAAATTGACGAAACGTCAACAAACCCTTCAAGACGCTTTAGCCGTTTTGAAACAACCTACCTCAATTACTGAGGGAGTGGCAACGCTACAATCCGCCGTGAAAAGCGTTGCTAAATTTGATGAAACCTTTGAACTTCACATTCGCTTAGGCATTAACATGAAACACGCCGACCAGCAAATTCGTACCACGGTTGTATTGCCAGAAGGTACGGGTAAAACCATTCGGGTTGCGGTTATTGCCAAGGGCGAAAAAGTGAGCGAAGCACAAGCTGCTGGTGCTGAAGTGGTTGGGTCTGAAGACCTAATTGAACGCATTAAAACCGAAAACTTCTTTGATTTTGATGTGCTAATTGCTACCCCAGACATGATGGTAGCCTTAGGTAAAATTGGTAAATTATTAGGGCCTAAAGGCTTAATGCCCAACCCAAAAACAGGCACGGTAACTTTTGATGTGGCTGCTACGGTTAAACGCATTAAAGCGGGTCAGGTTGAAGTTCGCCCAGATAAGCAAGGTGTTTTACACATTGCTGTGGGTAAATTGAACTTTACCAAAGAAGCGTTGTTGCGTAACATTTTTGCGGTGTATGACACGGTTTTAAGAGCCAAACCTGCTGCTGCAAAAGGTGTTTATGTTAAATCTATTTACCTAACCAGCACAATGAGTCCATCCGTTCGGATTGACCCTTCTGTTATTGCAAACGAGTTGAAATCTGCCACCGTTTAGCTTTAAACGATGTTGGATTAACGATGTTAAAATCGCCCTTGATGTTTCGACAGTGGGGGCGATTTTTTAAGGTGTTTCGTTCTTCAACAACCACGGATGAATTTGAAGATCTTCAAATTTACGAATTAGTAATCCCGTATTACTGAATCGTTTATAGGGATCATTTTTGGTAAGCGGTTTAAGCCCTTTTTGGGACTCCTTATTAAAAAGCTCTAGTTTTTGTTCTATCAAACTTTCTAATCTAGTTACCTTAACCTCAAACTCAAAAGATTCTGGGAGAATATAAATTTCTCCATTTAAGTTAAGTGCTAAGTGTTGACGAATGTTATGATCAGAATGTTTATTGGGCGGATTCAAGTAAGAAGTGTTCCACAAGGGGGAGCGAGGGCTTCTCGTTGGGAAATGGCCAAGCCCACTAAGCCCAACACCACCACGCTGCCCCCAATCAACCACGCATAGCTAGCAGATTGTTTTTGGGCTTCTTTTTTTACAGGGCTTTTAGTCTTCAACGGCTGTGCCTCAAAAGAGTCTGCCTTTTGAGATAAATCCACCGTCTGCTCTTTTCTAGGCAAGCAAAGTTTATCACCCAAACTGTAGGGCATCTTATTGCTTAAAGAAGGCTGGATGGTTTGATTCATTAAAACACCTATTTACCGATAAACCGTAACTGCTAAAGGCATAAAACCAGCCTATCAAAAAAAGATGCTAGTTTATACCAATTCAAAGTTTAACTGTCCTACTGGTCAGTAGGAACGACCATCGCCTTTGCCCTGCAGCGGCGATGCGTTTCGTCCTTTCGAAGGGGCAAAAAGAACATCCCCCCGTCCATACCCGTAGTGGTATAGGGGGGTTTTTAGGGGGGTACCCCCTGAATTTGTGGGGGGTGTCGGGGGGTTGCCAAACAGCAATCCCCTGACAAACCAACCATCGAAAAACGCAAGCGACAATCGATGAGACAACACGCTATTCAATCGTTTAATTAGGTTTTACCACGCTTTTAACGGACGCAACGTCAACTTCGGACGACCGTTCGTAGCCACAGGCAATGGCTTTGAAGGTTCCACCACGGGCGTTACTACTTTTTGCGTGAACATTGCCGTACCCAAGCTTGGCGGAGACACACCCACCTCCTGCGTGGCAAACGGAGAATACCGAAAATAAGGCGAAGCTTCCTGCAACCCTGCATACCCTGGGTTATTGCGAATCATGGTTTTCAATGTTTGTTGGGCTAACGCCATTTCAATCGTGTTTAATCTATCTACCAAGCCGTACCACCCTTTGGGAATGTGTTGTAACGTGGGGTTTTGGGCTTTAAACGCTTTCCACGCCGTTACTTCGGCTAACCACGCCTGTTCTTCTTCACAGTAAGAGTTTTGAAAATCCGAATGCAGGGCTTCGTGCGTAATTAAACTAGCCAAGGCTTCCGCAGGGGCTTTACGGTGTTTTTCTGCAATAAATAGCACCCAAGCTCCTTCCGTAGCAGGGTCTTTGCTCAACCACGCTAGGGCATCAAAGGTTGCGTATTGGCTGCCTAATTCGGCTAAATTTTTGAACATCACCCGCCCCCCTCGTTGGAGCAACGCATTCAGCGATGTTCTAGCCGTTGGGGTGTAACTCATGCGTTGTAAGGCTAATAGCAATTCAGGTGCTCGGGAAATCTTCAACAACGCTTGCGTTGATAAGCCTACTGAAGCTTCAAGCGTTGGTTGATTGCTAGGGGCTGGTTGCCATTGATTAGAAACCGTTGGCAGGTTAGCAGTTGTCGTTGTAGTGGCTAAGTAGGCGATAGCCTCTTTTTTAGGTAGGGTTTTGAGGGCAGCGGCTGGTTTCCTGTAGATGGGGGTGGCTGGGTGCATGATGGTTTGAACCGAAGGCGGTGCATCTAGCAGAAACAAATCATCTAACGAGGTTGAAGATAGGGGCTGGGCGTTGCTTGCCATCCATCCTTGGCAAAAAATGCCACCCAAGATGAGGCTGATGATTAACCCTGTTTTTTTGTGATGAAACCAACTACGCATCATAACCCATCGTTATTGTTATTGTGGAACGCTAATCATTTTACGTATCGAACGATAGAGGCTTGAAGCTGAGGTATTTACACTATGTAAAGGAAGTCGTTTGCTTTTTTGTCTAATGCTAATCGTTTAAATGAGGGGGAATAAAAAAAAGAATAGTCCATCTAGCGTTAATGTCTCTATAATAAGAGAACAGTCTTTTATAAAAAATTTGCTTACCCCCCTGTTTAAAAATAAAGAGAGCAACCCCTAATGATGATGATGACACGCCAGCACGGTTCTATCATTTTAAGTGCCAAGGTAATAGCAGAAACGCTAGAAAAATATGATATTGCCCCTAAACAGTTGCAGGAATAAGAAACAGCTTTAGGGTTGAGTATACCCACTACGCCACAAGGCGAAAAAGCTTACAGTTCTCAACATTTAAACCTATTTAAAAACGTGAAGAAGCACCTAACGCTTGGGCGTAACTTGAAGCAAATTAAGCAGTTAATTCAACTGCCAACGGCTAGCCAAAGTGTGGTTGTTCAGCCTGAAACGCCGCAGGCTACTGTGGTGGAAGCTGCCCCTATTGCCCCTAATGAGCTAACCCCTGATTTTCCTGCTTCTATTGTGGCGTACCCTGATAGTGAACCTACCGTTCAGGCGGAAGTAAGCCCTGCTTTTTCGACTAATTTTAAAAATGCTTGGCAAAAAAGCCCGAATTACACGCAAGATAGATTGGTCTTTTTAGAGTTGATTGAACCTAATGAGGTTTCGCCTTCTGCTGTTGTAGAACCACCGCCTGTTGTTCAATCGCCTACTAAAGTGGCTACACCACTACAGGAATCTTTTGCAACCAGTGCCGAAGCATTGGTAGCCGTCAGCACCGCAGACCAGCAGATAACCACAGATTTAACCCAATTGCCTGGCGTTTTTCCTGCTCAGTTTTCGCCCACGGTATCGGGTCTTTCAATGGATGCCCCTGTTCAGTTGCTAGCCCATGAAGCCCCGCCTGCCCCGTTAGTAGCTGCCCAAAATGAAACCCTCGGTGGGGCAGTTTTGCCAATCCCTAATGGTAGTTCGGCTTTAAACAACAGTACCGCCTTGCAAATTGTTGAACGCCTAATGGGCGAAAAAGAAGCCAATCAGCGGAAGTTGATTGAGGCAGAAAAGCTCAATTCTCACCTTTATAACGTGAACAATTTGTTCAATAAAAAGGTGAAAGAACTAACGCAAATGGTGCAACAGTTGAAAACGGTTGCCAACGAACAACAAAACATGAAGTTGATGGAAGAAAAAGCAGTGCTTCAACGCCAATTGCTGGATGTTGAACGGAATAAGTTAGAGCAACAACGGGCGTTTAGCCAAGAACAGCAAAAGGCTTCGTTGTTGGCACGGCAGTTGGATAGTGTGCAACAGCAGTGGCAGGAATTAACCACGGGCTTTAACCCGAAGCGGTTTGTAGGGCATTGGCAGGAAACGTTGTTGTTGAAGCAGAAGGTGTTTGATACGTTTGGGTTGAATGTGGAACCGCAACGGAATCAGCATCGGGTGGTTGAAGTTGCCCCTACTCGTGTGGCGGGTAATGCGGGGTTTTTCTCGTTTGAATTTAAGTACCCTGATAATACGGCTTGGAAGCGGTTAGAGCAACTTTCGTTGGTTTCTATTAGCCCTGATGAATTGGTGGGTGAAGTGAGTGTGGATTATGTGCTGGATGGCGTGATTGTTTGCCGTGCCATTTACCAAGCTTCATTACAACGGGTTCAAAGCTTAGGTTAAGGCTTCTTTTGAGCTTCTTTTTGTCGAAGAACCACTTCAGTTGCTAAAGCCCGATTGAGAGTAGAATCTCCAATGCCTAGTCTATTGTAAATAGTATCAGCTTCTTGGTCTTTCCAAGTTTCTTGGTCAAAACCTAACGATGCTAGACCTGGATGTGAGTAGAAGCCATAGGCTTTGGCAAATTCAATGGATGGATCCATTTGTAATAATGGAGCGTTATACATTTGCAAAAGTGGTAATTTACCTACTAACTGAGAAGCTATTGTAGTAGCTAATGTGTCGACCGTCATTTCTTCAAGATGTGATTTGTTCTCTATCCCAACAAAACTTAAAACACCCGTTAGAATACGTCCCTCTTTATTATACTTAGTTTTTGTTGGTGGTCTTGTTTTACCTTGGGCTATTAATCGTTCATTGTCAATGACCCCATGCCCTAATTCATGAATTAAAACTTGCACTAAAAAATTGAACCCGTCTGTGGTACTTAAGTTTTGTTTATTTAGCAAGGCTACACCGAACTTAACGGCATTAGTATCTTTATCGTAAGCCCCGTTCTGCTTGTCTAGAGAACCATAGGGCGAATACTGCAAGGCTATATCGTATTTTTGAGCGAGTCTTACGAGTTCTTTGCCCTGAGGGGAGGCTTCTATTAAAGCAAAGGCTTTGGCTATTTGTGCTTTTAATTCTAGGTCTTTAGGTAGAAAGCGTGTTGCAATAGGAATGGGTTGGTTAAAGTCCACTTTGCTCGTATCAATTTTAGGGGCAATAGCTATGTATTTTGTTGTATACTGCCTCAATTTTTCTTCTAATGACAACCGATTATACGCTTCTTGACTCTCTTTCGTAAAAAAAACGAGAGTCCCTAGTTTAGGCTGGAATTTTGCTTGAAGCTCTGGTAAAGTTAATTTTCCTAGCTCGTCTGCCGATAATTTTTTCGGGATTTGAATCCCGACGAATCGATTATTACGGTCGTGGACGGCTAATAAAAAAGAACTAGGTCTGTTTGTTCCCCACCTGTTTAAAATAGGCAAGCTAGCCACACATGCTTGAGCTGTTGGTAAGTTTTCTAACGTTTGGGGTATTGTTGGAGGAAACTTTTTAGGGTCTTTAATTGCCGATTGTGAGACCTGCAGTGTTTCAACTGTACACTCAAAACCCAATTGATAGAGAGGATTTTTAGTCAGTGGAGGAATTGCTTTAGCAATTTCAAGAGCATCTCTTTCAATAGTAGCAGGTGTCACCAAGTTAGGGTTTTTAACTGGTTTCAACATTGTAGAAATTCCGCCGAAAGAAGCCCAAGAACCCCCAATAATAGCTACAGTTGAAACAAAACCTAACCATTTTTGCTTCCACCACGGCGTAGGCGTAGTGGTTTTAGGTTTAGTCAATGGCACTGGCTTTTCAGCAGTGATTGTTTCAAGACCTTGTTTCCCTACTGTTTCAACTATCTCAGCCCCTTCGTTCGCTAAAGTGCTTACAACTTCAGTATTGGGGGCTACAGCACTCGTTTTTTTACGATTTACGACCAGTGATATTGCAACAAGTGTAGCAGCACCAATACTTCCGCCAATTAACGCCACAGGTACCCACATCGGCATGGTATTATCAGGCTTTTTTGAGCTAGTATTAGTCGGTTTTTGATTCTTTTTCATCGATGAATGTTGAGCAGTCGTCGGCACAGGCACCATAGCAACAGACCGCTTAGCTGAAGTAGCCTGCGGATAATAGGTTGGCGTTGTTGAAATCGTGGAGGGAGCCGTCTTCATCAATCAAGAACTCGGTTGGGGGGGTGTAAAAGAAACCTCTCGCTAGCAGATTCCTTCTATAGAAAGGCTCCTCAAAAAAAATGTGTGCTGCTTATACACGCTAAACGATTAAATAGCGTGTTTTGTCATTCCGAGCGTAGCCGAGGAATCTCCTTACCATCTAGGGGGATTTCTCGACAAGCTCGAAATGACAAGGTTTTGGTGATTTCCGTAGGGGAGGGTTTCAAACCCTCCGCTCCAAGATGTTACGCCATTTAATCGGTCAATTGGTATAAACACGCTATTTAATTATTGAATGGATAGGACTAAAACGCCAATATTTTAGTACCTACGGGTAATTGAATGGGCAATAGTAACTTGCTTAATGCTTCAGGTAGTGGGGCTTCAAAGTTTTGATTTTGAAACAATCGTAAGCCTTTACACCGAAGTAGAACCTGCGGATTGGTAGTACTTAGTAATAGCCCTTCGGTTGGGTCTAATTGCAATAGTACCCCTCCTGGCACGCTATAAGCGGTAACCGTATTGGGTTCTAATGTAACGGATTGACACAATACTGCCACTTGGTTTTCAAAAAACAGACACCCAAAACACCACGGTTGCAACGCTCTACCTTGTCGTTCCAAATAATCCGCAGGGGCTTGAACCACATTCAACCACGGGTAAGAAATTTGCTTTAACGTATGGCTACTGGCAAGGGTTTCATCTTGCACTTGGGGTATCAATCCTTGGGTACTACATAACCCCACAATTAGTTCCTGCACGGCAATTTCTGCCAGGGTGGCACACTTTCTACGCACACTACCGCCTGTATCTGAAGCCGTTAGAGCGGTACTGGCTTGATGCACCACCTCGCCAGCATCCAAGGCGGGTACCATTTTATGAAAACTAACGCCTGTTTCGGCATCGTTGGCTAGAATAGTGGCAATATAGGGGTTAGCCCCTCTGTGTTTTGGCAATAAAGAAGGATGACAATTGAGCAATAACCGTTTGGAGCCTTGCTGGGTAATGAAGGGTTCTTTTAAAATTTCTCCCCAAGAGCTAACCAGTACCACATCTGGCTGATAGCGGTTCAACACTTCTTGCGTAAAGCGAACGTCTTGCATCCCTTTAAACCGAGTAAACTGTCTTGTTTTTTGTTGCCTTAAAAAGCGTTGAAACGCAATAGCTTCATCGGTTTGATGCCTCTCTGCTTTGGGGCAAGTTCGTTCATTCCAATCAAACACCCCTAGTAGCTCTATTTGCTTTTGTTGGGCTAACTTCAACAAACCCTTTAGGGTACCCAAACCAAGGTCTCCGTAGCCGCAAAGTAACACCTTAGGCAATTTTCCGTCTGTAGTGGTAAATTTTAAAGCAGTAGAAGTCGTCATCGTTACCGCAGAAGGGGTTGTTTCAAAAGGAAGCATAGTCAATTTGCCTTAGCCTATAAACAGGTATATCATAAGCCCGTTGAGTACCTTATTGAGAATGATGATTGTAGTGTAGCACGCAAGGCAAACCCATGGCTTGTTAAGCAGGGGGCAAAGCAGCCCCTGCTGCTGGTGCTAGCATTGGGTCTGCACCAGTAGGTGTAGCAGTTGATGAAGGCATTGGCATAGCCCCCGCCCCTGCTGGCACAACAGCACTAGAGGTAACGCTTGTGGCTGATGATGGTGCTACCAAACCACCCTTTGTCTCTTTTACATACACTCTAAAATTCAGCGTCATCACAACAGGGGCGGCTGAAGGGGGTAACTGGACCGCAGTGGTTACGTTTTTTTCAGGCTCTGGGGGTAAAGCACCGCTACTACCGGAAAAAAGTACGGAAGTTCCGCCTCCGCTACCACTTTCTGCCCCTTGGCTGCCCTCAATAGTGCTAACAGCAGTTGCTGTAGGGGGAGGTAACAAATTGACTCCGGGCCTGAAGGTGGATAAGGAAGGTGCGTCAGTATCTAAGGCAAAACTCAACGCATTAACAGAAATAACAGGGCTTGTATTCAATAAGGAACTTAATAAGGCCAGTAGCCCTGCATAAGTACCTTTGGCTTTTAAGGTATAATTACCCGCATAGGCTGAAAGTTTACCATCTTTCAAATCCTTCGCTTCATTAAATTGAAACGGTGCATTTTTCGGATCGTTTAAATCCAACTTTTCATTGGTTGATGAGCTATCTGTCGAGGCCTTTGCAGCCGCTTCCAAGCTAATTAACCTTACTTGGTTATGAGGTGCAGCTAAGTTTAAGTTGTTTTTCCCAATTTTTCTTTTAAGATTTTCTATATAATCAAATAATGTAACGCTTAAAAACTCTGGACTTTTAACCGTTAAAAACGAAAGCTGTGCATCTTTACCTGAAGCTTGTAACTTTTTCAAGGTTTCTGAAAACTGCTTTTTAGCATCAACATTCGTTTTGGATGAGGTGATTTTACCCTCCATATCCGTTCCTGAAGCAGACAAGGGCTTAATGACTAACTCATTTCCGCCAAAAATAATACCCACTAAAACACCTAACCCCACTAACATTTCAGGGCAAGTAAGTAACGCTTTATTGGCAGGGTTTTTTAAGATGCTTGCAATACTCATAAAACTAAATCCTATTTTTTTAAACGATAGATGATAGACCCACCCATGATGATACGATAAAATACTTAACCAATCTTTATACTCTCTGTTATTCGCTAGGTGGGGCAGCTGCTGGAGTCGCTGGGGCAGCAGTAGGTGGAGCAACAGCCGTTGAAGCGGGAGCACCTGCTTCTGTATCAGTGGTTTTCCCAGCGGTAATCGTCCAAGCATAGTAATTCAACCCTGCTGGTTGGGCAGTAGAGGGAGTATCGTTTGGCTTGGCTGCTTCAGCACTGTTAGCATCATCAGTAGTAGGCTTGTTACTGGGCTTTAAAGATAAAACAGCTGGTTCTATTTTACTTTTAACTTCCGCAGTAGAGAACGAGGGCTTTAAACTTTGACGATAAAGGGTAATATCATTAGAAGACTGAGAACCGCCCTTCACTGTCAGAATGGATTCCCCTGAAGTAAAGGCAATATCTAAGTTACTAAACCAAGAAGAAGCGGGCATTTTTTTCTGAATATCAATCAGCCACAATAACAAGTTCTGGTTTAATTCTACGTTCTTATTAAGCCACAAATTTTCAACCAACTTATTTTGGTCGACGGTTACGCTGGCGTATTTCTGAACATCTTTTTCTAAGTTTGCCAACTCCATACTTTTCCCTAAGTTGAATAAAGAGTAAACACCTGCAATAGCAATTACAATAATGGCTACTACAGCATTTAACCCTATCATGCCCCAAAGTATTTTTTTACGGGCTTCTTTCAAATAAGTTAACGATTGCTTTTCTAACGGCATAAAATTGAAGTGGGGTAAGTGGCTTAAGTCTTCATATAAGGTAGCCCCTAAAACTTCTACTGTACAAGGGTACAAGGGCGATTCACTCCCTAACGAGGCTATTGTTTCAGGCGATTGATCCACCAACACCACATCTGAAAACCGAGAAAAACTTTTAGCCAAGCCTTCCGCCGTAACAACGGGATTATTCTTGACCACAATGGCTTGTGTGCAATCAAACAGTACATCACCCAAGCCATGCAGATCTTGATCAATATCACTTAAGATATGTTCTTCATCAACCCCTTGTGTGGAGAGTGGCACTTCTATTAACGAAACCACGGTGGTTCCTTCTAAAATTAAAATGGCGAAGTTACTGAAGGAAACAACACACAGTAATCGCTTTTGCTCGTCTTCAGCAATCGCTCCCGTAGAGGTCAAACCTCTAATCAAACTCGTTAAATGGGTATCAATCCCCACCATTGGTAACTTCAGACTTTCCAAGCAACCCATCAAGGTTGTTATTTCCGAAGCAGGGTAGCAGGAAAGCAAAATCTGAAGCGTCCCCGCCTCAATTTCATTGAGTTTAATCCAATCCACTTGCGGGGTATTACGTTTAAATAAAACAGACCGCTCTGCTTCAGAAATCAACGCCATTGCCATTTCTTCATTATTTAATGAAGAAGGGAAGGGTATCATTCTGGTGTACAAACTTGGCAAAATAACCGTTGTATGAAGATTTTTTGGCACCCCTAATGAATCATACAGTGCCAAGATAGATTCTTTTAAACCTTCTTCGTCTTCAATAACCCGAGTGTTGGCATTAACACAGGTGAGGGGTATATTGCCTGCCTGAATAATATCACCTGTGGCAGTGTTAATCCAAGCAAGCTCTAACTGGCTGAAATCACTAGAGAAGGCAAGCCCTACTTTTTGAAGCTTTGCGTCTTTATTCTTTGTCATCATCCCATCCATTCCTAACTTGGCGAGAGGAACACTCTCTCTCTTTCTCTCTATTTTAAAGTGATGCTTCGTTTGGCATGATCAATGCGATACGATGCTTTTACTCGATAGAAATAATTCATTAGTTTTATCATACAAAAATTAGGCGTTGAAACCCAATTCTTATTGCATAGTTCAAGCAAGTGATGGAGGTATTACTTTTAAACAGCCTCATCTAATGATGATACCCATTCAATGGTTCAATAGAGGGGGGCTGATTGCTCCGTCATCACTTTACTTCAATAGCTTCCCCAAACTTCCCCACGAAAGTTGTTAAAAAGTTTGTTAAAATCCGCAAGGGGGTTTTACTTTTTTAAACAAAGTTACCCAACGATTTCAACTGCTTTTAACGGCAATTTGCCCGCACTTAACAATACCTGCAACACCTGCACATCCGATGGGTTTACCCCTGAAAGCCTATTAGCCTGAGCTAAATCCAACGGCTGAAACCGAGATAGTTTTTCCCTAGCTTCCAAGCTCAACTGAGCAATGGCGTAATAATCTGCATTGATGGGCAATTTTAGCTTTTCAGAAAGCACCGCCCGCTTATTTTCCCGTGCTTGGCGTTCAATATAGCCTTCAAATTTAATTTCCGTTTCCACAATATCCGCAATATCCCCAGCAACCAAGGCAGTTTCCGCATTCAACACACTTAACGCCTGATACGTTACTTTGGGACGACGCAACAACTGAAGCAACGTACTGCCTTCTTTAATTTGTTCACCTTCAGCTAGGTTGCCCAACACGGCGTTGATTTCATCAGTGGCAGGCAATTTCACGCTGGCTAATCTGGCTTTTTCCGTTGCAATAGCTGATACCCTCTGTTGGTAAGCCTGCCAACGGTCTTCTTTCACCAAGCCAATTTCCCGCCCATAAGGGGTCAAGCGTAAATCCGCATTATCTTGCCGAAGTAATAGCCTGTATTCACTTCGACTAGTCAACATGCGGTAGGGTTCTAAAATTTCTTTGGTAATTAAATCATCAATCAGCGTACCGATATAGGAAGAAGACCGAGGCAACACAAATTCAGGTTGTCCGCCCGCATAACGGGCAGCGTTAATACCCGCCATCAATCCTTGAGCAGCGGCTTCTTCGTACCCACTGGTACCGTTTATTTGCCCTGCAAAAAACAGACCGGCTACTTTTTTCACCATCATGCCTGCAGAAAGCTGATACGCAGGGAAATAGTCATATTCCACGGCACAAGCAGGTTTTAGCATTTCCGCCCGTTCCATACCGGGTAAGGAATGCAGCATTTCCACTTGCACTTCAAACGGGAGGCACGAAGAAAATCCCTGCAAATAAACTTCGTAGGTTGAACGCCCTTCGGGTTCTACAAACAGATGGTGCGAATCTTTATCCGCAAACCGCATAACCTTATCTTCAATGCTGGGGCAGTACCGAGGTCCACAATCGGCGGTCATCAAGCCTTGCACCATCGGCGAACGGTGAATGTTAGCCCGAATCAGTTCATGCGTAATTTCCGTGGTGCGGGTAATGTGGCAGGGAATTTGGTCTAATTGCGGACGGTTGGGCATAAAACTGAAAAAGCTGGTATCATCGCCATGTTGAATATCTAACCCTGAATAATCGATGGTTCGCCCATCCAACCGAGGGGGTGTGCCTGTTTTTAGCCTGCCTGTGGTTAGCCCAAGGCTCATAACGGAAGCCGTTAAGCCCTTGGCTGGGGGGTCGCCAGGGCGTCCGCCACCGAAGCTTTTTTCCCCGACCCAAATTCTGCCGTTTAAAAAAGTGCCTGTGGTTAAAACCAGTGCGGGGGCTAAGTAGGCAACGCCTAAGCCGTCCATGACGCCTTCTATTGCCCCTGTTTTTGGGTTGGTTAGCAGTTGTGAAATAGTCGTTTGCCGAAGTTTGAGGTTTGGTTCGGCTTCGATGAGTTTTTTGGCGTAATCCCTGTAAAGGGCTTTATCGCTTTGCATGCGTAAGGCACGAACGGCAGGGCCTTTGCTGGTGTTTAGCATACGGCGTTGAATGTAGGTGGCATCCGCACATTCGCCCATTACACCGCCGAGTGCGTCGATTTCTCTCACCAGTTGGCTTTTGGCGGGGCCACCGATGCTGGGGTTGCAGCTCATTTGCCCGATGGTATCGAGGTTCATGGTTAGGAGGATGGTTTTTGCCCCAAGCCTTGCGGAAGCAATGGCTGCTTCAATGCCTGCGTGCCCACCCCCGACAATTAGCACGTCGGCTTTTTCGGTGTGGATGGCTTGGTTGTAGGCGGAACTGGTGGGGAGGGGGGTGTGCATAGAAATTAAAACGACTTTGAGGGCAGTTGATGGTACACTATGATGCTATTTTTACCACAAACAGGGTGTAAAATCTATTTTATTTGTTGACTTTCGCAAAAATGGAAATCGCATCTCTCACTGGTTCGGTTACCGCTTGCTTCATCATACCCAAATAAGCCTCTTTCCCTAGCCTTGATGCAAGGTCTGCGTGTTCAAGTACAAGTGGCAAGCCTGATTTTACTGCACTGAAGCCCACACCTAATTCTACAGCGTCTGCAATGCCGAAATGAGGTAAATTGGTAGCCGTTTGTCCTAGACCCACAGCATCCTCTACTCTTGCAAATAGTTCTACCACCTTTTTAGGGTTTTTAATAGCAGATTCTTTAGCACCAAACCTTGCAAAACTGTCAAGGTCACACATCGCCTTAAAGGTAGGAGTATGACAAAATTTTGTTCCTGCACCGATAATGGCATCTCCTGCTTGTGCAGCAGCTCCTTTAAAGAAAGCCCCGAAGGGATTCAATGCTATCATGCTAAATTAAGTTCCCCTCGGTTGTTTTTTCGTTAACTCTTAGTTGTAAATCTTCGTTGCAATTGTTATATTAACCAACCATGACCCTAGCTAATTTTTTTATAGCTCAAACCTTGGAAATTGTTTTGGTGGTCTAGTATGAACACGTACGTGTGGCACTGGCTGACTCGCAAACAAGTCAAAAATCTTATTTGGTGGTGTCATTGTTGAACTATTAAAATCAAGCATTGCTGCAAAGCCTACTCTCAATTTTCCAATTGTATCTGTAGTCAAATGACGTCCTAAACGACTTGCGTCATATTTAAAGACTCTAGCGTTAACGGCGAAATTTTGAAATAAACTCATCATGTGGATTCTTTCTTGTTAGGTTTCATTTGTTTTGAGCGTGATCTGTACGCCACGGGTGTGGTTGATTGATGAACCGACTGCTGAAAATGAATAGATTTTTATATTAAAAACTTGAAAGCACTATCTATAGGCTTTGAGAACGGGTACGTTCTTTCGATTGCAGGCTGAGCCATTCTTACCAAGTCATCGAAATTGTCAAGATAATTAGGATTGATTGGCGTTGCTTCACCAATCAAACCAATTGCTGCGTGTGGTATTTCCATGGCTAGGCTCTGTGCGTTTTTACCCCAATGTTGAAATAACCTCCCAGCGTCGTCTACGGTACTTTGACCAAAGTTTTTTAGCAATCTTGGGATGCCTGATAAGTTCATCATGTTCGTGTCTATTCCTGTTGGTGTTGGTTGCTTGTTGTTACTACCAATTCTCAGTTTGAATGGCGTGTGTTTGTAGGGGCGTGATTTATCACGTCCGCCCCACAATCCCCAAACGGATGCGATAAATCGCACCCCTACATAGAGAAAGTTACACGCTATGTAACCCGAGAATTGTTGTTACTACCGCTTCAATGGAGTGGAGGGGAGACCGCAAGGGGTCTCCCGCCGAAAAACGAAGAGGCTTAGAATGCCCACCCCCACCGTGTTTGGTGGGGGTGGTTCAGTCAGAATTCGTTAGATGGGTTTTAATGCATACTTTATTGCTTGTGGAACCCCTACTTTGTTAGCTACATTTACAAAATTAGTAACGTGAGGAACTACTGCAGCTGCTGCTGAATGGTTTCCTAGCCAGTGTGCATTATGCCCGAAATGATGAAATGCATTAGCTGCTGCATCTGAATAGTGGTGTGCGGTATGTGCCATAGTATTTGCTAAATGACTCGTACCGTGTGTAAGTAGTTCAGTACGCTGTGCGAGTGCTTCACCTACTTCATTAAGATCAACGAACTTACCTTTGCGTAAGTGTGTTAGGTGTTCTACAGGGTTCATCAAAAATTTATTGGTAGCCCCTGCAGTCGATTTTACCCCCCCCGCTATCTTTCCTAAAGTATTGGTTACTCCTGTTCCCATAGATCCTATAAATCCCATCATTAGAGATTATCCCCCTTTTTATTGTTATACCCTACTATTTATCACACAAAATAAAAATGTTCCGTTACCGTGGGGTGTTTTTTCAACACCACACACACTAGCATAAAACCCATTATACCAAGCACCGTTGCCCCTTCTTTGCAAAGTTGTTACAAAACAAGCCCCTTGCTTTTTCAGTTTGTTCAGTTTACAGTAAAAAACGTTGAAGGGTTGGGTTTCCACCCCCCATACAACACCATAAAACCCAAAATGCCGGTATGGCGAAATGGTAGACGCACTCGACTCAAAATCGAGCGGGGAAACCCATGTCAGTTCAACTCTGACTACCGGTATTTTTTGTTTTTTATTCTCGTTCTCTCTTTTTTCTCCAGATGCCCGCTAGGCATCTTTTTTTGTGCCTGTTTTTAGAGCAGGACACCATGATGTATACCCTAAGGTAGGGGTGCCATTTATGGCATCCGCCCCACAATCTTAGGCGGACGTAATAAATTACGCCCCTACAGAAACACGCTATTTAATCTTTGCATTGGTATAAAATGCACTTTCCGCATGATTGTTGTGAAGCGTATAAACAATAATGCCTTAGTGTTTTTTAAAAATGGGGCTTGACGTACCATCCTGTTTTTCATAAACTAATACCTGTACTGAAACAACTGAGGGCGTTTAGCTCAGTTGGTAGAGCTTCTCGTTTACACCGAGGGGGTCGGGGGTTCGAGTCCCTCAGCGCCCATATAAAAAGAGTCTTGTCCTTGTTATTGTTAGGGGTAAGGCTCTTTTTATTAGCAACCACTAGCAAAACCTTCGTCATTTCGAGCTTGTCGAGGTCCCCCTAGACGCTAAGGAGATTCCTCGACTACGCTCGGAATGACAGCCTTCTCTATTTTTTTACATGGCTGTTTGCAATCCCTAGGAAATTTACCCCACTATGATGGATTTACACCTAAAAAATAAACGCTGCCTAGTTTGTGCCAGCACCCAAGGCTTAGGGTTGGCTACGGCCGAAGCTCTCGCCCAAGAAGGGGCTAGCCTGTTTTTAACCGCCCGCAATGCTGAACGCCTTGAAGCAGTGGCTACGCATCTTCGGGAAACTTACACCGTTTCTGTTACCACGTTTGTGTGTGATTTAACCAATGCGGCTCAACGCACAAAACTGATTGAAGCCGTGCAATCCCACTGGGCGGAAGGGGTAGAAGTACTCATCCATAATGTAGGGGGGCCTGCTCCATCGACTGCCCTTAGTACGCAATATACGCAGTGGACAAACGGATTTAATCAACTAGTGATGAGTGTTATTCAGCTAACCACGGCGTTGATTCCCGCCATGCAAACAAACAACTGGGGACGGATTATTTTCATTACCAGTAGTGCCGTGGTAGAACCTGTGCCGAATTTAGCGGTTTCCAACACGATGCGTTCTGCGGTAACGGCTTATGCCAAAACGCTTTCCACCGAAGTGGCGAAACAAGGTGTTACGGTTAATTGCGTCGCACCGGGGTATATTGCCACAGACCGATTGAATCAGCTATTTACGCATAAAGCCGAAGCGATTGAAAGCACGGCGGAAGCGGTGAAAAACCAGTTGGTGGAAACAGAAATTCCTATTGGCAGGTTGGGTACACCTGAAGAATTTGCAGCGATGGTGGCGTTTTTATGCGGGCAACCCGCCAGTTACATTACAGGGCAAACCATTTTAGTGGATGGCGGTAAGCGTCGTTCTGTGCATTAGCCCTCATACCAATTCACCGTTTAAATAGCGTAAAATCATGATTCGGGATGCCACGGGGGGCATCCCCTACAAAGGGAGAATTATTAGATTACTGTAGGGGACACCCTCCGTGGTGTCCCGTCCAAGATGTAAACCCAAGCACGCTATTTAATCTGTGAATTAGTATCACATACCGACTAAAAAGTGGTTGAAATTCAACTAACATTAGTTAAATTCACCCTAAAAAGTAGTTGAAATTCAACTAACATTAGTTAAATTCACCCTAAAAAGTAGTTGAAATTCAACTAACATTAGTTAAATTCACCCTAAAAAGTAGTGGGTTGTTATATTGCATGGCTTTTTGTAAACAAGGCTTAACCAAAGGTTGTATGGGCAACACGCACAAATGTTGGTCTTTTAGCTAGTAGACGATTATTGCGACAATTCTTTAAACTATTAGTAGTCTTTATGCTTTCCCAATCTACCGACATAAAAAAGGAGCCACCCCCGACCTATGATGATGATGTCTTCCGCCACCCTGAATGCCCTTGGTAACGCCAACATTGTTAATACCGATGCGTTTACCCTGTTTGATACGCCCTTTTCTCCGCCAGAAAATAAATTAACCGAAACCATTATCGGCGATATTTATTACACCCGCAAAAAAAGCTTGTTCCGCCAAGAAGAATTTCAACCTGTCGGTAATCTCCGAGATATCAAAAATTTAGCATTGCCTTTAGAGTATGAATCCGTCATGCTACCGACCCCTACGGCGATGACTCAACAAAGTTTAGAGTGCATGGAAAAAACCGTTATTAACCGCTTGTTAGATGTTTCGCTACTGAAAAAAGCAAACTACAGTGCGAAAATTTCAGTTAATGGTGTTAAACTCATTCGGCTGACCAACAAGACTCAACTACTAACGGTGTTAATGCAACATTATCACCAAACCCGTCAAGATGTTATTTGGGATACGGTTCGGGCGTTTTCGCAACAATTGTTAGACGGTAAAACCCGTGGGTTGGTAATTGTAGAACAGGCGATTATGGTGGATAGTTTTACCATTGAACTAGAAAGCCAAGCGGAAACATCGGCTCAAGCGGAATTAACCGCATTGCCTATTGCTAGCGTGGTGGTAAGCCCAACGGTGAAAGTTGCTAAAGAAGGCAAAGGTACCTATACCTTAACGGCTAGCTTGCCCACTTTTATTGCTTATGATTATGAAGATTTGGGCCGGTATTTGTTTACCACAGGGTGCTTGATGAATAGTTAATACTAATTTCAAATAGATATTAACCACGGCAAAAGCCAACCTTTCACTAGGTTGGCTTTTTGTATTATACCAATTAAATAATTAAGTAGTGTACCGCCAGTAGGAACGACCATCGATGAGAGAATACGTCATCTAATGATTGAATTTGTATTAGTTATAGCAACAATAAAATATTCAACCTAAAGACCTAAACCCTCCTACCAATGAAGCTTCTCGGTTAAGTGGTTATCATAAAAAATAACCACTATCAATTAAACACCCTTTAACCGTAATCGTCTCATCCACTAGAACATCCCAAAGAGAGTGAAAAATAAAAAACAATCCACAGAAGAGAGGGCTTTCTGCTTTGACCAACCCCATAAGAACAACCCGTCCACCCACTGCCACTACAACGGTTACCAGTAGTAACAGCCCAAGTTTAGTGCCTCAACAACCGTTACAAGCCGTTATTTTAGCAGGGGGCAAGGGGTCTAGGCTACAACCACTCACCCAGTATTTACCCAAGCCACTCATGCCCATTGAAGGTAAACCCATTTTAGAATGGCTACTGCTACAGCTAAAACAACAAGGCTTTTCAACCGTTACACTGGCTTTAGGACACGAAGCCCAAAAAATTCAAGATTACTTTGGTACAGGTGCCCGCTTAGGGATGACTATTCAGTATTGCCTAGAAACTGAACCCTTAGGCACCGCAGGCCCACTGCGTTTGGTGGAAGCGTTACCTGAAAATTTTTTGGTGCTGAACGCGGATATTTTTACAACCCTTAATTTTAAAGCCTTACTAATTGACCATATCATTAACGGGCAATCTGCCACCGTGGCGGTGCATAGGCATGTGGTTAAAAGTGAATTTGGGGTGGTGCATTTTACCCCCAATTCTAACGAAATTACGCAATTTGAAGAAAAGCCAACGCACACGCAATTTGTGAATATGGGTATTTATGCGTTTAATAAATCTGTTCTTTCTGCATTGCCTGAAAAAAATTGTTGCGGTATTGATGATTTATTAAAGGGCTTACAAGCCCAGCAAAAGCCTATTCACGCTTTCCCGTTTGAAGGGTATTGGTTGGATATTGGCAGACCAACGGCTTATCAGCAAGCTCAAATAGATGCTGCCGTTGTATTGCCCTTGCAGCAGCAGGTGCTAGCCAGCATCTAGCTTTTTTATATAGTAGACCTCTTGCATGACTCAATATCTGGGGCATCCGCAGGGCGAGAAAACGTAGAACGTTTTACGTTGTCATTTGCGG
>JAPLIO010000153.1 GCA_026389055.1 Candidatus Melainabacteria bacterium
ATTGAGTCATGCAAGAGGTCTATTTTATATGCCTTGCAACCAAATGGCGATGTGCGTATTTATCTCAATCTATTGCAAAAAACCACTTGCGGAATTTTGTGAAATTGGTCATAATAGAAGAAATCCCCACCTGCGTTATTATCAGTAACGAAGATGAGGATAGTCTTCTTCTTAGGTTATTTTAAGATAACGCTAAGAAGCTCTAGGATGGATTTAACCAGCCTGAGCATCAAAATGATTAATTTAATCATTTCTAACTCCTTTCTTTTATTTTGTGCTTTTGTAAACGAGGGACTGCTTCCAACAGTCCCTTTTTCAACATCTTAAAAGTTGAAAGGTCTGTGTAGCATCCTTCGCCTACTGTGGCTAAAAGAAAGTGAGCTAACCCTAGTTTAAACAAAAGTAACTTTAGAATCAACGAACAAAACGGCGGGTTTTCTCAAATTAAACCGTTCCAGTTTAACGGATTGATGTTAAAATAAAGGTTTATAGATACCCTTGATTCGTTTTGAAAGTTACCGCTGTAATGCTTGCTTCCTCTTTTTTGTTAACCCTCCAACCCCCTGCAACCAATTTACTTCACCCTAGCCAAGCCATGGCGTTAGAAGAAATGTTGAATAAAACCAGACCCCTCTATTTTGTGGGTATTGGCGGGGCAGGCATGAGCCCGTTAGCTTTAGCCTTTAACCAACAAGGTTTTTCGGTTTCGGGGGCAGATTTAAAACCATCCGCCACCACGGCGGATTTAGAGTCGTTCGGGATTACCGTTTTTATTGGGCATAAGGCAGAGCAAGTACCTGAAAATGCTGTTTTAGTGGTTTCTACTGCCATTCATACTGAAAACCCCGAACTGCAAGTGGCTATTAAAAATAGCTATCCTGTTTTGCATCGAAGCCAGTTATTGCAGGCGTTAATGCACACGCCTAGTGTAGCTCATGCTGTGGGCGTTGGCTTAAGTGGCACGCACGGTAAAACGACGCTAACAGGTATGGCAAATAGCGTATTTACCACGGCTGGCTTAGATGCCACGGTGATTGCAGGGGGCATTTTACCTGATTGCGGACGCAACATTCGGCTTTCAAAAAATCATGATATTTTAGTGGCGGAATTAGATGAAAGCGATGGCACGATTCTGCGGTACGCCCCAACGTTCACCATTTTATCTAACCTTGAATTAGACCACGCAGACCATTACCAACAAGGCGAAGCAGGCTTACAGGCAACGTTTGAACAGTTTTGTTCGCAATTAGTACTCGCCCCAACCACGGCACTATTCCCGAACCCTACATTGGTTTTAAATGCCAGTTGCAGGCTTAGCCGAATAGTAGCTAAACAGTTACCAGCATCGGTTACGGCGTTGTGGTTTTGCCCCAGTGCTGAAGTTACTCCGCCTGAAGGGACGTTGCCAGAAAATACGTTTACCTTGAAGCAGGTTGAAGCGGGGGCGTTTGGGTCTTCTGTAGGCAGGTTATATCAAGGTGAAACCAACTTGGGAACGATTGGCTTAAACGTACCGGGGTTGCATAATTTACATAATGCCAGCCAAATTGCCATGATAGGCATGGCTATGGGCATTGCGTTTGATAAAATTCAAACAGGCTTGTTAGCTTTTACAGGCATGGGCAGACGCTTTGAAAAAGTGGGTATGCTCAATGGGGCTTTGTTGGTAGATGATTACGCCCACCATCCCACGGAAGTGAAGGCGACCATTCAAGCTGCAAAAGCAGCACTTGAAAGCCAAAAACAGCTTTCAGGCAACCCAAGTGGCAAGTTGGTTGTACTGTTTCAACCGCATCGATTTACACGGCTACAGGCGTTGTGGGATGATTTTACCGCTTGTTTTGATGGCTTAGAAACTGAACTGCTTCTATTAGATGTCTATGCTGCCCACGAAGAGCCTATTGAAGGCATTACTGCCAGTAACTTGGCTGAAGCCTTAAATAAGCGTGGCGTGAAAGCCGTTTCGTGTGCTACAATCGTAGATGCTCATGCTTGGCTTTCTACGGTTGTGGCACCGCACGATTTAGTGCTTTCTATGGGGGCTGGCGATATTACCGCCGTCTTACGCTCTCATCCGAATCGTCAAGCGTTAGTGGCGGTGTAGTGCTTTTTTATGATGACAAAGACAACGACGACAACGGCTAATACCTCACAGGAAACGGCGTGTGTTTTGGAGGCAGAGACGGCTATGAATAACACAATGATGGGTTCAACCAACCTAATTTCTCCCGTGGTAGGGCGTTCTGCGGCTGCTTATTCCACCTATCGCATTGGTGGGCAAATGGCGGAAGCCTATTTCCCAACCAGCATTTTAGAAACCGAAGTGCTGCTCAAACACCTAAAGCCTCGGTTGTTGGATGGGGCGGATTTGACGGTTTTGGGCTGGGGGTCTAACACGTTAATTGCATCTGCTGGGATTGGGGGCATTTGTTTAATTACTCGGAAGTTGGCAGGTATTCAACCCTTAGAAACCGATACGGGGTTTCGGTTTGAAGCGGGTGTGCATTTAGCCAAAGTGGCAAACGTTGCCCTTCAAGCAGGGCTAACAGGCGGAGAATTCTTCATTGGCATACCCGGTACGATGGGTGGGGCTTGCCGAATGAACGCTGGAGCCATGGGGCAGGATTCTTCCAAAATTATTAAACGGGCGTTAGTGTTTGATTTAGTCAATTTTGAATCTGGCTGGGTTTCTGCCGAAGCCTTTAAATTTTCTTATCGGTTTGCCAAGGTCAACCCTCGGCACCAATTAGTGTTGGCGGTTGATTGTGAATTTCAGCGGGGCGATGTGCAAGCTGCCCAAACCCGCATGGAAGCCAACATGGCATTTAGAAAAGAACATCACCCATTAGAACCCAATGGGGGTAGCGTTTTTCGGAATCCTGAAGAAGCCAATGCACCGTCAGTCGGTAAGATGATTGACGATTTGGGCGGTAGAGGCGTTTGGCAATGCGGTGAAGCGAAAATCAGCGAAAAACATGGCAATTTCATCATCAATATGGGGCATGCCACTTCGTTAGATGTGTTACAGGTAATGCAAAAAATGCAAACCGCTATCGCAAAAAATTATGGTTATAAAGTTTACCCTGAAAATAAATTTATCGGCTTAGCCACGGCGGAAGAACAAGCGTTGTGGCACCAGTTACATGAAGGAGACCCCCATTGCAATGATGACTTACACCACCAACAACACGGCTGCCCTACAAGAACGCTTCCCCATTAACCCGAAAACGGGGTTTGCCTGTGTACCGAAAACGGCTAAAATTGCCGTGCTTTGTGGTGGGGCTTCTTCTGAAAGAGACGTTTCCTTACGGTCCGGGAAGAATTGCATTGCGGCGTTGCATCGGCTAGGGTATAACAACGCAGTTTTGGTTGATGTTGACCGCTATATCGCCCATTATTTGGTGGATAGCAACATTGAAGTAGCCTACATTGCCATGCACGGCGAACAAGGCGAAGATGGGGCGATTCAAGGGTTGCTGGAAATTTTGGGTATCCCCTACACGGGTAACGGCATTCAAGCCAACGCCATTACCATGGATAAATCTCGAACCAAGCAACTACTCAAAGAAAACGGGATTCCTGTGTTGCCTTCTCTCACGTTTTATTGGTCTGCCGAAGAAGGTGGCGACCTACAGTTTATGGATAAATTGATGCAAGAAGTGGGCTTCCCCATGATGGTAAAACCTGTCGGCACAGGGTCTAGCGTTGGGATGAGCAAGGTCGATTCGCCCGATAAATTGGCGGATGCGTTGGATGATGCTTCAGGCTATAGCGGTGGGCAAGTGATGGTTGAACGCTTTGCGGTGGGTAAAGATTTAACCGTGGGTTCCCTATTGGTTGAAGGCAGATTGCAGGTTACGCCCATTTTGGAGATTCGCCCGAAAACGGGCTGGTATGATTATGAAGCCAAATACACGGCTGGCATGACGGCGTTTATTTTACCCGCAGAATTAACAGCGATGGAAACGGTAGCGGTTCAAGAAATGGCGTTGAAAGCCCACAAAGCGGTAGGGTGCCATGGCGTTTCACGGACAGATTTTGTGTGGACGACGGATGGCTTTTTCGTGTTGGAAATTAACAGTATCCCTGGTATGACGGATTTGAGCGATTTACCTGCCCAATGTAAAGCCATGGGCATGAGCTATGATGAATTGGTTGAAGCGTTGTTACAATCTGCAGTAGTAACGCCTGCCCAAGTGGCAGGGTTGGCTCCGCACCCTATTGCTCCGTTGACGGAAATTCAACACACCGTGCAAGCCACGGTCGTTTCGGTTTGATACCTATTTACAGAGTAACTATCGTAGTGGGAAGATTTACGCACGCTGGAAGATGTGTTTAAGCCTTACTTGTTGCAGGCGGGCTTTATTGCACGCACGCCTAGGGGTAGGCAATTAACCCCTAAGGCGTATGACCAACTCGGCTGGTTTGCGGGGTAGGGGTTAGTTTTCATAAAGCGGTGTAAAATCGTGAATAAGCTCAAAAGATCCAGGGAATCTTGTTGTTAATACCCGTTCAAATTGTGATTCCATTCGTCTAATAAACGGTTTTATACCCATTCACAGATTAAATAGCGTGTTCTTTCATCGATTGTTGTTTCAGTCTTTGGCTGGTTGGTTTGTTAGGGGGTGCCTGTTTGGGCACCCCCCAACACCCCCCACAAATTCAGGGGCAAGCCCCTAAAAACCCCCA
>JAPLIO010000053.1 GCA_026389055.1 Candidatus Melainabacteria bacterium
CGTAGGGGCTTGCCCCTGAATTTGCGGGGGGTGTTGGGGGGTGCCCAAACAGGCACCCCCCGACAAACCAACCAGCTAAAGACTGAAACAACAATCGATGAAAGAACACGCTATTCATACCAATTGACATATTAAATAGCGTATAGCCTTCTCTATGTAGGGGTGCGATTTATCGCATCCGTTTGGGGATTGTGGAGCGGACGTGATGAATCACGCCCCTACAAAAACACGCTATTTAATATGTCAATTGGTATCAAACCTTGAGTAGGTAAAAAGCGTCTTGGCTTAGAAAAAGCTAAGCCAAGACGCTTGAAAAAAAACGATTCAATGATTAGCTAAAAAACTGAGACCGAACAGCATCAGGCTGTTGGCTTAAAATAAACACTTCATCGCCCGCTTTTACAAATTGAGCTTCTAAACTGGTGGGCAATACTTCCCCTTCCCGTACAACGGAAAGCACTTTAAACGGTTTCGGCAATTGTAATTGGCTGTAAAGCTTACCGCGTTGGCTAAATAGCGGAGGCACTGTTACCTTCATGGCAACAAACCCTTGTTCTTTAAGTTGAAATACTTGCGTAGCGGAACAATGTGGCACCATACCTGCAGGGCTGGCGGTTTTGGAAGCCACAGGAGCAACAGGTGGCGTAACCCCATCTAACCGAGCATGACGCACTTCCCGAGAAGGAACAAAGCCTGATTCAGAAAAATAAACCATCGCTACAGCTTGAGGGGCAGAAGCCACCTCCATGGTGGGCGGAATAAAAACAGTGGTTAGGGGCATGATAAGGACTCCTTTGTTTTGTTTTTTTGATCTATTTAAAAGCATTGAAGCGTGGGGAGGAACACAACATACAGGTAAAAAACTACATCAATAAGAGGCTGGTTTTTAAAAGAAACACGACCCACTTCAGTATGCACCTTTTAAGGATAATAAAGGTTGCTATTTCACAAAGTTACTCTGCTAATTGACAAAATCCGCTAAAATTTACCAAAGAATGCCACTGGTTGAGAACTTACTACTATTATAGTTTTTCTTTTTGTATGCCTATATGATAATTCTCATGGGAAAAACTAGCTAACTATAAAAAACAATCAAGAATGCCTTGGTTATTGATTTTCAGTACCTGAAAGTTTATTTAGTTGTTTTTGAACCCAATGGGTAATTTCGGTTTGTTTGCCTCTGGCAATGGCTAAGCTGTAATCAGAAACGGGTTTTGAAATAACGGAACCCGCAGCCACCATGGCTCTACGCCCAATAGCCACTGGGGCTATTAAGGTGCAATTAGCCCCAATGCTCGCAAAATCGGCAATCGACGTTTCTGTTTTTTCACCCGTTAATGAATTGAAGTTAGCCGTAATAGTACCCGCCCCAATGTTCACCCAGTTACCCAAAGTAGCATCGCCAATGTAGGAAAGATGAGAAACGCAGGTATTGTCTGCAATGGTGGCATTCTTCAATTCTACAAAATTACCAATTTTACAATGGCTACCCACTGTTACATTTTCACGCACATGCAGAAAAGGCCCTAGCAAGGTAGCTTCCCCAATTTGGGCATTTTCAGAAAGAATGGTATGCGGTAACAAGTGCGTATTGGCACCCAGCTTAACATTAGCCCCTACAATACAGTAAGCTTCAATAATAACGCCTTCCCCCAGCTGAACTGTTGCATCTACAAGGGCAGTGGGGTGAACCGTTACCTGAGAAGGCACCGTTTTCAATAAATTATTCGGGCTTAAAACAGCATGAGGAACCGCTGGAAATGGCGAATTATTTGTTTCAGAAAGTGGGTAAGTAGGTAAAGGCAACTGAGATTGAGACATTATTAAAGGGCTAACCATGGGTGCAGTAGGGGAAGAAGACATAAAAAACCTTTAAAAAGCAAATGAACAGAGTAAAATGTTGGTTTAAAGTGTAACAGTATCGATAAAAATAATCAATTCTTTCGTCTATCAGTTACGCTTCAAAAGGAATTTCAATACCGCCTCGTTTTTTGACACTAATAGGGCTACAGGTACCACGTTTAGAAGCTTTCACAAAAGCGATTAACTGTTCTACATGCGGATTCCCCGAAAACAGTGATTCTGCCTGCTCAATTCGTTCAGACATTAACGCCGTGTTGTAAAACAAAATATGATAAGCCTGCTTGATGATTTTTCGTTGTTCAGCAGAAAAACCACTCCGTTTTAAGCCAACCGCATTCAACCCAGCCAATCTGGCAGGTACGGCGGAAATCAAACTAAAGGGAGGAGGATCCTGCCAAACGAAACAAAAACCTCAATATGAACATGCCCCGCAATTTGAACGGTATTAGCCAGCGTAACTCCGTTTTCAACGGTACAATTATGCCCAATGTGTGAATACGCCATTAAGAAGCAATCATCGCCCACTGAAGTGGTTAGCCCTTCGCCTGTTGCCCGATGCACGGTGGCACATTCCCGAACAATCGTGTTGTTCCCGATACGAACATAGCTGACTTCGTCTTTAAATTTACGGTCTTGTGGTGCTCCACCAAGAACGGCTCCGCTGTGGATGGTACACCCTTCGCCTAGGGTAACATAGGCATCTAGCACGGCGTGAGAATAGAGAGTGCAATTTTCGCCAACAACGCAGTGTTCGCCAACGATAGCGTAGGGGTGAATAATTGCGGTGGGGTCAATTTGAGCTGTTGGGTGGATAATTGCCGTTGGGTGAATGTTGGTTTTTGGGGGAATGGGGGTGGCAATTGACATGGTGATTCGTTCCCTTTTTGGTGATTATAGAGAAAGCGGAGAGCGTTGTTTTGATTATACCGCAATCGCCCAAAAATCAACAGTAGGAGAGAAAGAATCGTCTATAGTATTTTAAAGCATTGTCTCATTTTTTACTTTTTATAAGAAACCCCTGTCGTTAACAGAAATCTCAAGCATCTACCAAAATCGATCGCAACACGCCCAACGCTTGATGGATTTCCGCTGGGGTAACCACCAACGGCGGAATCAACCGAACGGTATTGCCACCCGCACCCACCAACAACAAACCAGCATTTCGAGCATGGGTTACTAAATTTCCCACCGCTAGCTTGCCTTCAGCCAACGCCAAGCCCTGCATCAACCCCACCCCACGAACATCCGTAACCAATTGCGGAAAATCCACCCGCAACTGAACTAAGCCCTCCTGCAACAACTTACCACAATCCCGAACATTCGCCCAAAAAACAGGCTGGGTCAGCTCATTTAACACCGCCAAAGCCACCGCACAAGCAAGCGGATTTCCACCAAACGTCGTGCCATGGTCGCCAGGTTGAAAGGTATCCGACAGTTTTTCGGTGGTTAAAATCGCCCCAATCGGGAAGCCCCCACCCAAGCCCTTGGCTAACGAAACCCCGTCAGGATGAATCTCTTCAACTTGTTCAAACGCAAACAAAGAACCTGTCCGCCCCATACCACATTGAACTTCGTCAAACCATAAAATGGTATTGGTTTCATCACACCGCTGGCGTAACGCTTGTAAAAATTGGCGGCTAGCCACATTCACGCCCCCTTCCCCTTGGATGGGTTCTACCATCACCATGGCGGTGTTTTCAGTAATCAGGGTATTCAACCCTTCAATTTGATTAAAAACACCCACCTTCACATGGGGCATCAACGGAGCAAACGGCACTTGATACGAGTCTTTCGGGGTTAGCGATAACGCCCCAACCGTCCGCCCATGAAAGGCGTTGCCAAAAACGACCAGTTCTGTTGCAGTGGCGTGTTTATGGTGTTTCGCCCATTTTCGGGCTAGTTTAATGGCAGCTTCATTGGCTTCTGCACCACTATTACAGAACAGGGCTTTTGAAAACCCGCCCAAGTAGGTTAGTTTGGTGGCTAATTCAATGCACGGTTGCGTGGCGTACAAGTTAGAAACGTGCATCAACTGCTGAGCTTGAGTACTAATAGCCTGTAGAATAGCAGGGTGGGCATGCCCCAAGGTATTGACGGCAATGCCAGCCGTAAAATCCAAATACGCCTTGCCAGAAATATCCCAAACGGTAGCAGCCTTGCCGTGCGTAAGCACTAAGGGGGCAGGGGCATAATTGTGCATTAACACCACATCGGCTTGGTGTAATAAAGCCAATTGAGTAACGGAAGTAGCAGAAGCATTCATGGTAAATAATTTTCTATACAATCAAGAGGAATTAAGCCAAATGCTTATAATAATGGTTGTGTTAGCGTTTGTCAAGATAGGTTAAAACCAGCCTTTTTAGTATATTTAATACACCTTCTATCCAAAAAGACTGGTGCGAACACTTAATTTCGGATAATATAACAAAAAGTTAGTTTTTGTCTTATAAGCAACTCGTTTTTTTTGACTTGCACTGTGGTTACATTACGATTAAACACTACACTTTATATATGGTTATTTCATAGTTTATCCACCAAAAGGATGAGATGATTCTTTAGAAATATCATTCGTTTGGTTTATGACAAGATGCTGGGTTTGCGGTACGCTAGTAACAGATGGAAACGGAGTTTCAAACCATTACTTTAGTTTTTTAAAGTAACGATTAGGTTTTCTCAAGGATGTTTGCTTAATTCGGGAGTGTTCAAGTTAGTGGCTTTTTTGTAACCCACGCTAAAGCGCTTCAAAAAAAATCAATCTTACAGAGAAAGAGCGACATAACATGGTAGATTCTATACGTAGTACACAAACCGCAGGCACCAATGTTTCAGCTACCCGTCTTAACAGTAGTGCCACCACTGAAATTTCATCCACGTTACCCACTGAAAAAGAACCCATCGCACCTGCAAAAACACCTTTACCTACAACGGAAACACCCAATACCCTTGGCACATCTCCCGCCGTTACACTACTCGTCTCAAAGGAATCTCAAGAAAAAGCCACTCAAGATTTAGCCATTGCCAAGTTAGTGCGTAAAGCCAACGCCGTTAAAGAACCCTACAATCAAGAAAAAGTAGCCTACTTTAAACAACTAGCCCAAGACCCTAAAACCTTAGCGGACTATTTACAAACTGTTGATACCAACGCAATAGCGGATACCCTTTTAACCAACGCTGAAGGCTCACTCTTCAGCTAAGCAAACAATTTTATCGTTTTTCATTAGAGAGAAAAGCCAGAACCCTGTAAGTACTTGTTACCTACAGGGGTTTTTTTGCGTAAAAATGGGGTAAAATTCCCCCATATGATGCCCCTCCTTCAGAAGTGGAAAAATTAACCGAAAATCAAGATAACCAGTCCCATAGCATGCTACAAACAAAGGATGCTTCCCCATGAACCATACCGCTTCGCAAGCCAGTTCCGCTTACGTCAAGGCTTCTTTTCAATCAAAAGCAACCAAACAACAATCTAGTAATTTAGGCAAATACAACTACTATCAAGTGTTGGAACTGCCCAATTTTGCTAGCATTGAACAAGTAAAACTAGCCTACAGAGACTTAGCCAAACGCTGGCACCCAGATTTCCACTTGGAAAATA
>JAPLIO010000251.1 GCA_026389055.1 Candidatus Melainabacteria bacterium
TGTTGTTGTTGCTGTTGTTGAATCAATTGCTGATTGACCTGTTCCTGATACCGTAATTGGTCTTGCGTTTGTTGGGTAGCGGTGCGTAATTCGTTCACTTCATTAAGCGTGGCTTGTAAATCGTTCGCTGTTTTATCTGATTTTCCAGCCGTACCCATCAACATCATAATGGCAATAACGGCTAACAGGGTAATGGTCATCCATGGCAACCAAGCCAACAAGTTATTGGTAGCATTCGCATCCAACCCAGGGAACATGAAAGACCCTGTTTCCACGATAGGTTCAGGCAAGCTTTCGGTGGCAGCCATGGGGGTTGGGGCTTGAAAATCTGTTTTAGCGATGCTCACGTTTTCGGGCATTACTTTGGGGCTAGCAGCGTGGGCTATTAGGGCTTGTAAATCTGCAGGGGCAAGGTTGGGAAAGTGGTCATCATCTACCGTTACGGCAATAGAAATTTCTTCTAACATGCCAGGCAAACTGGTTTCCACCCATTGGGTTTTACCGTTATTATAGGCAACTTCCGTACCTTCTCGTTTATAGCCGTCATCCGTGGTAGTAGTGGTTTCTTTACCCATTAAATTGGTTGCCATACCATCCAAGGCTACTTTGCTATCCAATTCAGGCGGTAGAAAACTACTAACAGGCCCTGAAGCACTCATTTTACTAGCAGTACCGCTACCATCCCCACCAGAACCCAACTGTTCCGTAAAGCGTTGTTTGGTAGCAATGGCGGATTTATCCGTATCAAAACTTTGTACCATCGTTTCTCGTGGCGATTCCCGCAAAAGCGTGCTAACGGTTACCACATAGTGGTTTACACCAATCAACTTATCCAGCTGGGCTTGTATTTTTTGCTTCATGTACTGGTCTTGTTCTTCAATTTTATCTTGCATTTCCATGGTGCCATTTAACACACTATTATAAGTGTTACCGTTGGTATCACTCAAGGCAACGTGTTTAGCATCTAACCCCTGAATAGCCCCAACAGAAAGATTAATAATCGCCCGTACCTTATCCCGAGTCAACCGTTCTGCTGGTGGTAAGGTTACTTGAATAGAAACGCTAGGCTTGCTGGCTTCCGTACTGAAGACACTACTATCTGCCACAGAAATTTTAACTGCCACGTCTTCAATGGGTGCCATTTTTCGGATAATTCTAGCCAATTCGCCTTGTTGGGCACGAACTAGTTTAATGCGTTTTTCATCGGGCGAAGCCATCATATCGCTAGAATCGAAGGCTTCCATACCCAAATGCCCATCCATTAAACCAGAACTTACCATGCCTAGCACGGCACGGTCTCTATCGTTAAGGGTGGCTTCTTTATCAAACAGTAAGGAGACCTTACCCCCCGTACCGGGTTCGGTATCTAACCGAATGCCTTGCCGTGCCAAAATGGCTTGAATTTCAATGGCTTTCCCTGAGGAAATATCGGTAGCTAATCTCAGCTGGGCTGGCAAAAGGGGCTTAGCACCGGGGTCTTCTTTTCGTTTTTCTCCGCCTCCGCCATTGGTTGCCATCACAACAATTAGCACGATAATGAGTAGCAAACCTGCCCCTGCACCAATTAGCACATTTCTGTTTTGTAATAAGGCTTGTAGTTGCGGTGGCACTAAAAACGAAGTCTCCCCATCATTAAACTTTTTCAGAGTTTTCTTAATCGTACCGATAATTTTTACCTATAGTACTTTTAGTTTAAAAGATAGTTGCCTTAAATCACGTCCACTAAACAAAGGAGCTTCTTTATTGCTCTGCAGTTAAACGATAATAACAGAAGCCGACATTCATAACCCTGTTTATGGTTAAATGAAGTGTCTATTATCCTCTATCGTTCATTAGACCTCTTGCATGACTCGATAGGTGGGTGCAGATTCTAGGAATGAGGAACGGAGAATTTGAGGTGTACACGGAAGTACATAAGAATTTGAGTACCGCAAATGACAACGAAGATGCCCCAGATATCGAGTCATGCAAGAGGTCTATTCACCATTGAACGAGGCTACATTAAACACGCCCCCGGTTCCGTTCTCATTTCCTACGGCGATACCAAAGTATTAGTAACCGCCACCATTGAAGACCGCGTACCCAAGCACATCTACGGAAAAGATCAACATGGCTGGCTAACCGCCGAATACAGCCTACTGCCAGGGGCTACCCACACTCGCAACCAACGAGACCGCCTCAAAGTTTCAGGCAGAACCATGGAAATTCAACGGCTCATTGGTCGGTCGCTTCGGGCGTGTGTGGATTTAACCCGCCTTGGGCAACGCACCATCACCATTGATGCGGATGTCATTCAAGCCGATGGCGGTACCCGAGTAGCCGCCATTACAGGCAGTTACATCGCCCTAATGGATGCCCTTTACCATATTCAAGCCATTGAGCAAAAAAATAATCCAAAATTGGTGTTGTGGCCGTTGCCTATAAAATCTGCCATTGCGGCGGTTAGCGTGGGTATTGTGAATGGGGAAATTTTGTTGGATTTAGATTACAACGAAGATTCCACCGCTGAAGTAGATGCCAACATTGTGATGAACGCCGAGGGCGAATTCATTGAAGTGCAAGCCACCAGTGAGGATAAACCGTTTAGCCGTAAAGCCATGGATGAGCTGATAGATGCAGCTGAAGGCGGTATTAGGCAACTGCTAGAACTGCAACAACAAGCCCTACGGGGTGAACTTCAAGGTGTTACAACTTTAACAGTTTCTTAGGGTTTAGGTACTTTCGTCGCACCCCTTCGCTATGGTAAGATGGCGGTTGTTATGATGCTTAATTTTTTAATATGATGAGGATACTACCATGATGTTGACATTGCTTTCGGCTACTAGAAATAGCCATAGTTTATCGCCTGAAGCCAAGCCTGTTGTGATTGATAGTTTAAATAAGGTGTTAGCCACCTTGTTAGATTTAAAGTTGCAGGTACAACAAGCCCATTGGAACTTAAAGGGGCCTCATTTTATGCCGTTGCATCCACTATTTGATACCTTTGCCAGTGAGCTAGAAATTCAAGCCGATGAAGTGGCTGAACGGGCGGTTGCCTTAGGTGGTATTGCAGGGGGTACGGCACAATCAATCGTGGAGGTTTCCCAGTTAGAAGTTTGGGATAAAGCCCTACAAAAGCAGAGTGTGATTATGGCGTATTTGGTTACCCAATATGCGGATGTTGCTGCATTGGTGCGTAACAGCATTGCCACGGTTGCTGAAGTGGGCGATGAAGGCACGGCAGATTTATACACGGGCTTGAGTCGTGCGTTGGATAAAAATCTTTGGTTTTTGGAAGCCCATGAGGCCATGGCTTAACAGCTCATTTTACGGACAATAAAACCACAAGGAAACGAAGACCAATGATGAATTTTTTGATGTACTGGGTAATGAGTTCTTTTATACTATGGATAGTTGCCTTACTGGTACTGGGTATGCAAATTGATAACATTTTTGCGGCGTTGGCAGGTTCGTTGGTTATTAGCGTTGTTAATATGCTGGTAAAGCCGTTTGTTAGCTTTTTATCTTTACCCATCACGTTTTTATCGCTTGGGTTGTTTTCTTTTGTGATAAATGCCGCCATGCTAGGGCTGGCTGCTTGGCTGGTACCAGGGTTTCAAGTCCATGGGTTTTGGGCAGCGTTGTTGGGTTCGTTATTGCTTTCGTTGTTGACGGGTTTATTTAACAGCAGACCCAACGCCCCCTTAACCCATTAAAAAACGGCACGCTCTGATTGATTTATGGTAAAATGGCTCAAGAGGTTACGGAAAAAGTCTCAGTGGGATGGGATAATGAGGCACGAGCAACGCTATAAGGGCGTTTACACCTAGTAAATAACCGAAATGAGTAGCACAGTAACAAAATTAGCACGCCCAATGGGGCTTTTTCCGTAACCTCTTAACAGAAGTTTGCTACCTAATACCTACAATAGAATGCCCTCCCTCGCCCCATGTTTAATCCGCTTCACTGGCTAAAAGAGGCCAAAGTAACCCTCGCCTTGGCATGGCCTATTGCCCTAGCCCACGGCACCAATGTGATGACTGGCGTGTTAGATACCATTATGGTAGGGCATACCACGGCTAACCAGCTAGCATACCTAAGCCTAGGCAGAGGCTTAGCCTATATTGCCATCACCATTTGCTTCGGGTTGCTTTCAGGGGTTATGGTCAAAGTTTCCCAAGCCAACGGAGCAAAAAACTATCAGCTAGCAGGGCAGTTTTGGAAAAGTGGGCTATTACTAGGGTTAAGCGTTGGGTTGTTAGGGGCAATGCTTGCTTTTACGGTTGGTAGCATTATTCTGCACACACTGGCACTTTCGCCTGCGTTAATTGCGGGGGCGATGGCGTTTTTAGCGGTTCGGGTTTGTGGTATTCCTGCCATGGTAGGGGTTTACACCTGTACTGGCTTTTTAGAAGGCATTAAACGCCCCAAACGAGTGATGGCGGTCGTGCTGTGCATTGTTGCCATAAACATCAGCATCAACTATTTGCTGATTGGCGGTAATTGGGGCTTCCCCGCCTTAGGGGCAACGGGGGCTGCCGTGGGTACCACCGTGGCGGAATGGTGTAGCTTGCTTATTTTTACAACCCTGTTACGCAAAGATAAAAGCTTGGCCGTTTTTGAGCTTTCCCCCTTTCGGCAATCGGCTCAGCTGGTGAAGGAAAGGGTGTTAGAGCTACTGCGGTTTGGGGTTCCCTTTGCGTGTTCCAATGGGTTAGAAATGGGTGCTTTTGCCACGCTTGGCTTAATGGCAGGGCGGTTAGGGGCATTGAATTCCGCCACGCATGAGGTTTTTTGGAGCATTAACTTGATTGGCTTCGCGTTGATTATTGGTTTATCTTCAGCAACGGCGGTACGGGTGGGTAATGCTATTGGGGCGAAAGAAACTACCCTGATTCGGGCTATCGTGGGTAATAGTTTGTTGATTGCTGTTTTAGCGATGAGCGTGGTTAGCTTCGCTCTGTTTTTAGTGCCTTCGGTGGTGATGGGCTTATTTACGAGTTCTGCGGTTGTGATTAGTATGGGAATGGGGTTGTTACCGTTAATGGCGTTGGTGTTGCTGGGCGATACGTTGCAATTTACGCTAATGGCTAGCCTTCGGGCGTGTAACGACCAATGGAAGGCATCTGCGTTGCAGGTGTTGGGGTTTTGGGTGGTGTTGGTGCCGTTGGCTTATTATTTAACGTTTCAGCAAGGGTGGGGGCTGAAGGGCTTAATGGCTGGCTGGCTGGTGGGGATTTTTTGTGTGGGCGTTTCTTTGGGGGTGCGGTTTTTACGGGTTTCTGCTCGGTTAAAAAGCGGGGCTGGCGGGGCTTCAGCAGCTACGCCGTTGTTATTGGTGGATGACCCCCTTATCGCTTGCCAAGAACCTTAGTTGGGTTTTAAGGTTACTTCAGTAAATCTTCAATTCTCTGTTGTTGTTCAGCAGGCATTTTTACGCCTACTTGATATATTCGTTGGTTCCAATTGTCTGAAGCTAATTTTGTATTTGCAATAGCCAAATCTAAATGCTTTTTTGCGTTAAACTTTAACACATTAGCATTTTCTCCCTTTTCCAGTTTCGCTCTCAATGCCAAGGTTTCAGCCAGCCCTGCATGCCCATGCCAGCGGAGCTCCATTTCAGGATCATTCACAATGCCTAGGTAATAAGCTCCTGCATGGTCTAACCATGGGGTCATTTTCGTAATTTTTGTTGACTCTGGCTGAAATAAATCCCATTCTTTTGTGGCTTGTTTTAAAGCATTTGTAGCTAATTCAGATTTAAAGATAGGAAACGGTAGTAGCCCATCAATCTCATCTGCCGTGGGCAGTTTAGGGGTTGTTTTGTGGGCATTTGTACCTTCATAATGAACCAAGTAACTTTTAGCGGTATCGTAAAAAAGATAGCCCTCTGAGCCTACAGTTACATAATCCAACGGCTCAAGATACTTCATGGATTTTTGAAAAGCAGACCGTGCAAAGTCTTGATCTTTTGGATTGCCTTTCGCTGATAAAATCAAGGCTTTATTGTAATAAGCATAGGCTAAAGCTAGATGATTATCTTCAGAACTTAACCCTAATTCATTTTTATAGCTACTTAATTTTTCAATAATATTATGTATAACCCCAAGTGCATGGTTTGTAATAATACAGTAATCTTGTTCTTTTGCTTTCTTGCTCAAATTTTTGACTGCTGAAAGACACTGGTCTTGAAAGTGCTGTAAATCTGCCGTGCTAAAATCTGTTCGTTCGATATCCCTTACCCAAAAATGATTGGGAGAATTATTAAGATCATACTCTATACGCCTCCATAACTTAGTTTTAGCCTCCTCTCCAGCTGTGGGAATAGCGATGCCAATAAGGGGGTCGTTTATTATTGGATTTATGTGTAGAAGTGGGTTCGTAATAATAGGAATAATAGGGTCAATTGATGATAGTGAGCCTGCCCCTACTAGCTCTGACAAAGAATCCTCGGATAAAATTTCACTGCTGGGATTACTAGGTATCGTGCCTTGTGCGTTGGTAGGATTTAAAGGCTCGGACAAACTATCACCAGTGCCTGAGAGATTACCATTGCTATCGTTATTATTACTACCTTCGCCTATTCCTGTTGTTGAGTTTCCTTCAACGTTTCCACCCGTATTATCTTGCGGTGGATTAGGTAATAGGTTTTCAGAATTATCAGATGGCGGCTCTCCTATGTTAGATTTTTGAGGCTGTTTCTTGGGTTCTTTAGGATTATCAGGTGGCGGATCAGGTAATAGGGGTTCAGGATTTAGTTCAGGAGGATTTTCACCTAACGCTTCCGTCTTGGTTTTCAAAAATGGCACAACTTCCGCCACTTTTTCTCTGGCTTCTTTATTGAAGGTTAAGGTAGCAATCAACGCCACTAACGCCCCACCGCCTATCAACAAAGCCCACCCCCACGCAGAAGAGTGTTCCTTCTTTTTTTCTTGCGATGCAAGGGCTTTCGGCTTTTTCGCTTCAGAGGCACTACCGTGAAACGTATCGGCATCCACGGGCTGATGATGGGGGGCAATCGGCGAGAGAAGCTTCTTTCGCTTGAGTTGCTTGACTAATTGTTCCGTTGGCAAATAAGCCCCTGTTGGCTTGGCAGGGGGTGTCGGTGGGGCGTAGTAGCCTTGCCCTGTTGTTGATGTTGTTGACGGTTGATTCAAATTCTTCATGTTAGCAGCTAGTCCAATCCTTTTGAGAAAACCATACCTATATTCTACTAGCATAAAAACAATTTTTCTAAAATTGATGCTAAACATAAACAAAACCCCACAGAGATAAACCCTGTGAGGATGAGCGATAGGATGGATTGTTCCACGAGTAAAATTAAATAAAAGAAGGAGGGTTCGTGTTTTTTAAATGAGGTTTCTATTTGGAGGTAATTGATTTTGTAGCGTAGGGCCTAATACCATGGCAAGCCATTGGTCTGAAAGCGTATTGGCGTGGGCTGGGTTGTTGGCAACGCTAGGGTCTAACGTTAATAGCATATTCGCCAACGGAGACGTCATAAAGGAATCGACAAAGTCTTCCACCCGCCCAGCTAAGGCAAGCGTTTCACTATCCAACGAAGCCAAACAGGGCGATTGAGAATAGGCATAAGGGCTGCTAAGCGTTTCTTCCGTTAGCGGTGTGCTTACTACCACGAAAGGCTTTTGGGCTGAAGAATCAGTCGTTTCAGGTTGATTGGTCATGCGGGTCACGGTTATCCTTCATTGAATCAAGATTGGTTCAGTTTGCGTTAAAGCTTGTACACATTAACGTGCCTAGCTAATACCTAACTGAATACTGGCTTCTGTAGCTTCAAAAGAAATGGTCTAAAAAATCTCTCTGTTAAGCGGTAACCGATAGGTTTTTTCGGTTATATACATAGGTGATGTTAGAAAGTGTAGGATGCACTCTATGCTTGAATAAAAACAACACTGGTAGAAAACGTGCTAAAACCGTTACAGTTTGTTACATTGCAGCCAATATTGCGTTAAAAGCATGGTAAACTAAAGGTATCATTCCATTTGAAAAATTAGAAAGTGCTGTTACTATGCCTCCTCTTTCTTCCAGTATTTCCACACAGGAAACGGTGGTTTCCAGCCAGCATCACTTTACGGGTCGGGTTATTAGCGTTAAACAAGATACCGTTATTAACCCGCAAGGTGAAACCGTTTTCAGAGACGTGGTTACCCACCCCGGTGGGGTTTGTGTATTGCCTATTTTGCCTGATGGGCGTATTCTGCTGATTGAACAATATCGGTATGCTACGGGGCAACTGTTGCTAGAAGCCCCTGCGGGCAAGCTGGATGTTGCGGGCGAAGCCCCTTTTGAAGCCATTCAACGAGAACTATGGGAAGAAACAGGCTACACCGCCACCCATTGGGAGCCGTGGGGCTTTATTTATACGGCACCGGGCTTTTGTAACGAGCGTATTTATCTTTATAAGGCTTGGGGATTGGTGCTTTCTTCCCAACCTAAGCCCGTTATTGAAGATGAAGCCATTGAAGCCAAACCTTATACGTGGGAGGCGTTGAGGGCGTTACTGGGCAATAATCAGCTGCAAGATGCCAAAACCCTCGCCTTGCTGGCACGTTATCAACTAGAACAGTAGGGTTATAGCCCCCAAATAATACAATTTTCAAATAGGAATAGCGTCATGTTGAGCGAATGCGAAACATCTCCTGTGTTTGTCTAAGGGGATTCTTCACGTTCGTTCAGAATGACAAAACACACTATTTCCTCTATCAATGATATAACCCACCCCTTGAACATTAAAACAATGTAAACAATGAGCTTTCACAACCTGTTTGGCATATAATAAGTATCGTTATAAAAAGGGTGGTAGTTTTTTAGCTAATCCCTTGTGTTATAACCATTCATACCTTATATATACGTTACTGGTAACAGGGTTCATAATAACCCCAAAAATAATGGAGATCACACCTAAAATGACTGTTAATTTTCAGCCGTTGCACGATAATGTGCTAATTGAATTGTTTGAAGAAGCTCAGCAAACCGCTGGTGGTATTTTTCTGCCAGATACAGCCAGAGAAAAACCACAACAAGCCACGGTAATAGCCGTAGGTGCTGGTAAAGTAGATGCCAACGGTACGTTGCAACCACTCGCTGTGAAAGTAGCCGATAAAGTGTTTATTTCCAAATGGGGTGGAAACGATGTTAAATTTGGCGGTAAAGACTATAAATTAGTCAAAGAATCTGACATTCTTGGCATTGTTCTTTAATTTAAAAAAACGGTTATAATCATCTGTTTTTTTCTGTATTAGTGTACGTTAATTTAAAAGGAATCATACTGAATCATGGCTAAGAAAATTATATTCAACGAAGAAGCTCGTAGAGCCTTGCAAATGGGCGTTGACGCCGTGGCTGATGCGGTTAAAGTAACCCTCGGGCCTAAAGGCCGTAACGTTGTTTTAGAGAAAAAATTTGGGGCTCCTCAAATTGTAAACGACGGTGTTACCATTGCCAAAGAAATTGAAATGGAAGACCCAGCAGCCAACGCAGGTGCCCAATTAGTGCGTGAAGTAGCGAGCAAAACAAACGATGTAGCAGGCGATGGAACCACTACCGCTTCCGTTTTAGCTCAATCCATTGTGCGTGAAGGCTTGAAAAACGTTGCTGCGGGTGCGAACCCAATTGCCTTGCGTTCAGGCATTAACAAAGGCGTAGAAGCCGTTGTTGCCGAAATAAAATTGCGGGCTCGTCAAGTGGATAGCAAAGATTCCATCAAACAAGTTGCTAGCGTTTCAGCTGGAAACGACGATTATGTGGGCGAATTGATTGCTGAAGCCATGGATAAAGTGGGCAAAGAAGGCGTTATCACCATTGAAGAAAGCAAATCCATCGGTACGAGTTTGAAAGTGGTTGAAGGGATGCAGTTTGATAAAGGCTACATTTCCCCCTACTTCGTAACAGACCCCGAACGCATGGAAGCCGTTTTGGAAGATTGCTTCGTGTTGTGCGTCAACAAAAAAATCAACTTGGTTGCCGATATTGTGCCTATTCTTGAGCAAGTGGCTCGTGAAGGTAAAGGCTTGTTGCTAATTTGTGAAGATATTGAAGGCGAAGCGTTAGCAACGTTGGTTGTGAATACCATGCGGAAAATTATCCGTGTTGTAGCCGTTAAAGCCCCTGGTTTTGGCGATAGACGCAAAGCCATGTTGGAAGACATCGCTATTTTAACAGGCGGTCAACTGTTTACCGAAGAGTTAGGTATTCGGTTAGAAAACGTAACCGTAGCTCAACTTGGTAAAGCTCGTAGAGCCACCGTTTCTAAAGACGCTACCATCATTGTGGCAGATGAAGCTACTAAAGCGGATGTTACCGCCAGATGTGAAGCCATTCGTAAGCAAATTGACCAAAGCGATTCAGAGTATGACAAGGAAAAGCTCAACGAACGCTTGGCTAAACTTTCAGGTGGTGTAGCCGTTATTGAAGTAGGGGCTGCTACCGAAACTGAATTGAAAGACAAAAAATTACGCCTAGAAGATGCGTTGAACGCAACCCGTGCAGCCATTGAAGAAGGCATTGTGCCTGGTGGTGGTACGATGTTGCTGAAAGCGAAAAAAGCGTTGGCAACGTTTGCTCAAACCTTAAAAGGCGATGAAAAAGTCGGTGCAGAAATTCTGCTTCGGGCGATTGAAGCTCCTGCTAGGCAAATTGCTTACAATGCTGGGCAAGAAGGTAGCGTAATAACCAACAAAGTGTTAGAATCTGCTGAAAACATTGGCTACGATGCGTTGAACGACCAGTTTGTAGATATGTTTGAAGCTGGGATTGTTGACCCTGCTAAGGTTACTCGCTTTGCATTGCAGAATGCGGCTTCTATTTCAGGGTTGTTGCTAACAACGGAAGCCTTGATTGTGGATATTCCAGAAAAATCCTCGGCTATGGCGGGTGCTGGGCATGGTGGTATGGGCGGTATGGATTACTAATCCGCCAATTCCTACCATTGAAAATGGTCTAAACACCAGCGGATGCTTTTGTAAGCATCCGCTGGTGTTGTTTTGTGCTTGATTTAGAAAAGCTGTACCCAATACGAAGCATGATGTAGGAGAATGTTTATACCAATTCACAGATTGAATAGCGTAAGAGTTCAAACCAACCAATAGGA
>JAPLIO010000177.1 GCA_026389055.1 Candidatus Melainabacteria bacterium
GCTCGCACCAGCCTATTTCCAACTAGGTATGGTTTGAAGCTAATACCAATTGACAGATTAAATAGCGTGTTCTTTCATTGATGGTTGTTTCAGTCTTTCGCTGGTTGGTTTGTCAGAGGGTGCCTGTTTGGGCACCCCCCGACACCCCCCACAAATTTAGGGGGTACCCCCCTAAAATCCCCCCAAAAAGCCACCCCCCTATACCACTACGGGTATTGACGGGGGGATGTTCTTTTTGCCCCTTCGGTGGACGGAACGCATCGGCAGCTGCAGAGCAAATGCGATGGTCGTTCCTACTGGTTGGCTTGGAATCTTACGCCATTTAATCGTTTAATTGGTATAAAAAGTCTTATAAAAACTGGGAATCGTGAGGGGTTCCTCTTTTTCTTAGTTGGTAAGGGGGTTCTACCTTTCAACATGACGTGGAAGCATTTCTATAGTATAATCATAAAACTATTGAACCCCCCAACGCAACAGGGCAATAAAAATTGAGATGATGGCTACTTTCCATAAACACCATTTACAAGAAGCATTAACGCTGCTAAACACCACCCCACCTTCATTAGCAGAAGAAACAGAAGCATTAGCTAGCTGTATTCAAATACTGCCCCCTGAACTAGTCAACCGTATTGCGGCTGGCGAAGTGGTTGAACGCCCTGCTTCAGTGGTGAAAGAATTGGTTGAAAACGCCATTGATGCTGGGGCTTCTAGTGTGCAAATTACCATTGGCAATGCGGGTAATACCATTCGTATTGCAGATAATGGTAAGGGCATGAACCCCAAAGAAGTGCAACTGGCGTTCTTAAACCATGCCACCAGCAAAATCAAACACGCCGAAGATTTAGACGCCATTTTTACCCTCGGGTTTCGGGGCGAAGCTTTAGCCAGTATCAGTGCCATTAGCAAACTTTCCTGCTATACCCGCACCCAAGCCCAACCCGATGGCGTTCAGCTGGTAATTGAAGGCGGAAAGTTGTGCCATTTTCACCCCATAGGCTGTAGCATTGGCACCGTTATGGAGGTAGACGATTTATTTTTCAACACGCCCGCTAGGCTAAAATTTTTAAAAAGCCCTAAAACCGAAGTCGCTCAGATTGAAGAAATGGTGCAAGGGTTGGCGTTATCGCACCCCAACGTGCAGTTAAGTTTAGCCATCAACGAAAAGCTGGCTTTTAAAACCGACGGGCAAGACCAATTGAAACAAACCGTTAGCCAAGTGTTTGGCTGGCAACCTGAAAGCACTAACGCCTTGCTGGAAACCACATTTGAAGACCCGCTTAGCAACCTAAAAATGCGAGCGGTTTTCGCTAGCCCTGCCCAAGAATCCTTTCATAAACGCACGAAAAAAGCGTGGTGGATGTTGCTCAATGGGCGAACGGTGCGATGTGCTATTTTGGCTACGGCTATTAAAAAAGCATTTGAAGGCTTGGTTCCCCACGGGGTTTACCCCTTTTGTGCGGTTTGGCTGGAAATGCCCGCAACGGAAGTGGATGTGAACGTGCACCCCACCAAAAAAGAAGTGCGGTATGCCCATAGCGAACAAATTTTCAAATTTGTGGTGGGGGGTATTCGTCGGGCGTTGCAGGAACAATTTCACGCCACTTATGGGTTGCACGCTAGCATGCAACAGCAACCCGTCCCACAGCCTTTAGAAGCCCATCAGCATGCTTACCCTGCTTTTGCTACCCCAAATACAAGGAGCGATTTTACCTCTGCCCCGCCCATACCGCAACAGAGTGGGATGTTTTGGCGTTCGCCTACGGAGCAACCGTCTTCTCCGCAACCTTATCCATCGAGCAATAGTGGTATGCCCACGCAAACGGCGTTGGCGTTTTATGAACCCCTTTCAGGCACAGGCCCATCCGCCAGCCCTAATACGCTTCAGCAACGGCAATGGCGAGTGATTGGTCAGCTATTTAACACCTATGTGTTGCTAGAAACGCCCAAGGGCTTGATGGTGGTAGACCAACACATTGCCAGTGAACGCTGGTGTTACGAACAATTAGTAACGCAATCTACGGCAGAAAAACCCGTGGTTCAGCCGTTGTTAAACCCCATTGTGCTGGATGTGCTTTCCGCCGAACAAATGGCGATTTTAGCCCAATATCAACCTTGGCTAAAAGAGCGAATGGGCTTTGATTGCCAGCGAAACCAAACGGATAATTTATGGCTATTATGTAGTGTGCCGCAGTTGTACCCTAATAGAAAAACGATTTCACCTGTGCAGCAGTTGGAAGCGGTGTTGGAACAATTAGCTCAAACAGGTGAGGCGGAACTGGATACGGAATTGCTATTTGCCACCTTGGCTTGCCATACGGCGGTTAGGGCTGGCGATGTGTTGAGCCAAGCCCAAATGGAACGCTTGGTGGTGGATTGGTTGGCTTGTAGCCTACCGTGGAGTTGCCCTCATGGCAGGCCCATTGCCCACACCATTGAAGCCGATGAGCTGAATGCTTTTTTCGACCGCCCATCGTTGCCCGTTTCATCGGTCGCTGTTCGGTAGGTGTTTCTAGCCTAAGATTTTGAAGCTTCGGCTTCTTTGATTAAATCAAAACTGCTTAACATCAGCCAATACCCACCTTGAATAAACTTGGTCGGGCCACGGCGTGCATCGCCAAAATATCGGTTTGCCATCGCCTCTTTCTCTTTACGTCCGCCCGCCATGGCAGATTTTTCATACCAAAAATAGGCCTTTTCCTTGCTTTGCACAATACCCTGCCCATATTCATGCATATGCCCAACCCGACGCATCGCATCACTATTACCCTGCTTGGCTGCCATATAGTACCAGTACAACGCCTGTTCAGGATTCGTACCAATGCCTTCGCCATATTCATACTGAATACCTATATTAATCTGAGCCACATCATACCCTTGTTCGGCAGATTTTTTATACCAATAAACCGCCTTCTTCTTATCAATAGCAGTACCTTCACCTGCATCATACATGTAGCCTAAGCGGTTTTGATTCCACTTTTCACCCTTGGCAGCGGCTTGCTCATAGAAAACAATCGCCTTTTTAAAATCAACCGTGCCACCCAGCCCATCGTACCAATAATCTCCTAGTGAACCAATGGATTGAACATGCCCTTGTTTGGCTGCTTTTTCTAACCATTCATACGATTTCTGATAACTTTTAGCAACGCCCTTGCCCCACCCATAAGCATTCGCAACGGCGTATTGGTCTTCAGAAGCCTGTGTTTTTTCGGCTTTTTGCAATAAACCTTCAAAGGTTTTAATCGCAGTAACATCCACTTTTTTGCCGTGCAACCCATCCTTCAGCATCGCATCTAACGCTGTTTGAGCCTCTTCACTGCCTTGAGCAATCGCCTTTTCATACCAATGCTTGGCTATTTGTTTATCAGGGTCAACGCCTAAGGCATAATCATAAAGCCAGCCCAAACAATATTGAGCATTGGGCATGCCTTGAAGGGCAGATTTTTCTAAATATTGCTTGGCTTGTTTGTAATCCTGCAGCGTGCCATCTTCACCTGCTAAGAAATCATACCCCAGCTCGTACTGAGCTTCTTTCACGCCCGCATCTGCCGATTTTTTACGAAGAGCAAACCCTTTTTTAAAGTCTTTGGTAACCCCATTGCCATTATAATAAAGGCTTGCCATATTGCCCATCGCTTCATAATTGCCTTGGGCTATCGCTTTTTCATACCAGAAAATCGCTTTTTTGTAGTTGTTTTCGTTTTCGTAAATGATGCCAATGGCTAGTTGAGCGACTGAATCGCCTTGGGTGGCGGCTTTTTCGCTCCAGTACTTGGCTTTTTTCTTATCTGTCGGTAAGCCTTCTGTCCCATAGAAGTAATTACTGGCAATGTAATATTGAGCGTAAGCTTGCCCTGCTTCAGCGGCTTTTATATACCAATCATTCGCCGTTTTTATATCTCCGTTAGGAGCCATTTTGTAAGTTCTAGCAACTTGTAAGGCTGCTTCGGCATCGCCTTTAGTTGCTTTTGCTTTTAATGCCAAAAATTCAGGCGTTTTGAAGGAATCTATGGCGGGGGCTTCTATCAAGGGGGCGTTGGTTGCTTCTACAAACGCCGTATTACTGATACCTAAGCTACTGGTCATCTGCATAAAAAATGGGATGTTTGCTTTTAACCCTATTAGTGTGGTGCCTACAAGCACCAGTAAGGTGTATAGAATAAGTCTTTGTTGCCATGCCTTCATGCGGTAAAACCCTTTATTTTCACTAGAACAACTGAACTATTCTTATGAGTTTCGGGTTGATTCAAGCCATTTTTTAAGCTTATAACTAAATTGTTACGTTCAAACTATAGAAACCTTTTGCAGAGTCTTCTATATTAAAATGATGATTGGCAAACCTTGTTACGCCCAGTGGTTTTCGCCTCATATAATTTATCATCCGCAATATGAACCAAATCTTCGTAGTGGGGTAAGTTATCATGGGCGGCACGCTTAGCAAAATCTCCGCTAGCCACACCTAAGCTAACTGTCGATTTCAATTCGGCTTGCGAAGGAAAGGTGGTTCTCATCACTTCTGTACGAATCATCTCACATAAGCGAACCGCTTGTTCTACCGATGTATTGGGTAGTAGGATTGAAAATTCTTCTCCCCCATAACGGCAACAAAAGCCTGTGCCAGGGGTAAATTTTCTTAAAATACCAGCAACAATCACCAGCACTTCATCGCCCATTTGGTGTCCGTAGGTATCGTTTACACTTTTAAAGTGGTCAATGTCTACCATCACAACCGTCATTACTTGTTTTTGGCTTTTAGCTAAACTAAATAATTCTCTAATTTTATCAGAATAAAACCGACGGTTGTAAGTATCGGTTAGCCCATCTTTAATTAACGCTTCACGCAGTTGAGCATCTTCTTTTTGCAACCGGGCTTTATCACTTTCACCTTGTTCAATGGTTTTATTTTTTTGAAGCAACAATTGTTTATAAGCGTCATCTTTTTTACGATTATAAAGCACTTCCGTATAAAAATTAAGCACCGTGTTTTTAACAGAATCAAACAAAAATTCCGAAACAGGTATGGCTAATTGGTAGAAAACAAGCGAAACCCAAGTGGACCAAACAATCGCACCAGGCATCCATAATTCAGGGGCATTTTTTCTCATTATCTCTAAAAAACTAACCTGTAACGGAATGGGCATGACCATTTGTTGTAAAAACTTCCCAATAACAGCACTCGGCATTACAGGGAAAGAATCCGTTTTTAGTGCAGGAATAACTTGCGTTAAAATTGCAATAAACGTATCTACAGGGTATAATAATGGTTTGGTAATGGTGTACAGTAAATCTATCAACGGTCTGCACATTTTGTAAATATCAGAGGCTAACGTGGTATTAATGCC
>JAPLIO010000138.1 GCA_026389055.1 Candidatus Melainabacteria bacterium
CAAACCTTCGCGCTCCAAGATGAAGATGTTACGCTCTTTAATCTGTGTCAATTGGTATTAGTTGAGGTTACGGAAAAAGGTCTATGTGATTCCAGAGGAATGAACGTGCCTCGTTATCCCATTCTTCTAAAATCTTTTACGGCGGCTTCTATACAAATTCAATACTAAGCCAGCAACGCCATGGCTTCTTCAGCAATAGCAACACAATTGCTTGAGCCTATCCTAGTAGCCCCTGCCTGTATTAACGCTAAGGCTTGGGTATACGTCTTTACCCCACCTGAAGCCTTAATGCCCACATGGGTTGCCCCCAACCCATCCAACGTTTCCCGAATTAACTCAATGGTTTCTACCGTAGCCCCAACCCCATCGGTTATAAAGCCCGTACTGGTTTTAATGGTATCAATCCCGCAATTAACCGCAATAGTAACCGCCTGCTTAATTTCTTCAGGGGTTAATAAATCCGTTTCTAAAATCAATTTAATGGGTAAATCATCCGCACAAGTACGTAACCCTGTAAATTCTTCTGCGGTAAACGTGCCACCTACTTCAACATCCGTTTTAAAATAAGCGTTATTCATCACCACATCTAATTCATCAACCCCTTCCATTTGAGCAGAAGAAATTTCCTGTAGCTTGGTGGTGCTATTAACCGCCCCAATAATGGGATGAGCCTTTTCAATGGCTTTGGTTAAGGGGTTTTCAGGAAACCCTACCACACCCGCCAAAGCAACCACACTGGTTGCTCCTAAAGCATACCGAGCCGTTGTAAAGTGAATTGGTCTAACGCAAACAGCAGCAAACCCATACTGAGTAGCTTCTTGACAAAGGCGTTCCACTAATCGATGACTTTCTGGGTCTTTACAATCCCACCGTAGTAGGGTATGTTCTAAGGCTTTTACAACCGTTTCTGGCGTTATGGTTTTTATCATTGGGTAGAGAGGCTTTCTAATTAAACAAAATCAACAACACATCATAAAATAGCCTAACATAGGTAAACTGGTTTGGGTAGCTTCTTGGTTTTAAACAGGCACCTGTTTAAAACTTGATTAAAACCCTGCTAAAACCTTGTTGAATGATTCGTTAAATACGATGATAGTTGTGTAAAAGAATCAAGTATTTTAAACAACATTCAACAACCAATGAGTTTATACCCCACCATCCCCCCTTGTTTTATACAGCTTTTTAAGCCTGAAAACTTAGGTATATCAATCCTTTCACCCCTCCTAACAAACCAGCTATTCCCATTTGAAATTGGTATAAAGACTCAAACGACAATCAATGAATTGACAGGAACAACCTAGCACATATTTTGATTGAACCACGTTCATTCAACTAACCCTATAACCAATGCCTTCTTTTTGATTAGATTTATAAACACAAGGATTTTTCTTCTCTAATGCAACCTTCATTTGGTACTATGCTTCCTCTCCATTTTTTTATATTGCCTGACAAACAACAGCAAGCTATGCCTGTGGATGCTTCACCTTTTCGTTCGGGGGTTGATAACAACACAACCACTAGAAGACATTTAGCCTTAAACCCCGAAGCGGTTGCCCCAACACCGCCTGAATACTTAGCACCTTGGCTCTATTTCGGCAAACCCAATATCCCAACGGTTTCATCTGCCCCTACAGTGCCATCCCATAGCGAATCTGCTGTACCATCCTCACCCTCATCACCCCCAGCAACAACATCTACTGCTACTGCACCCACACTGCCTGTACCTGCGGAACAATCTTCACCTGCGGTACCTGCTATCCCGCCAGTGATGCCTAGTGAAACAACTGCACCCGTTGTACCAGCGGAAACTGAACAGCCCGCTGTGGAAGAAGATAACAAAGCAGGGTTACCACAAGAGAAAGATAGACAGATTGTGGTGAGAGGCTTTGATAATAGTGTTATTCGTAACTTGAATAGACGCTTGGAAGACCCTGATTGGCAAAAACGAGCCGAAGCATCGAATGATTTTTCTATGATATTGGGGGCGAACCCGAATTTAGAACGAAGACCAGCTTACAAGCCTTATATTGATGCGTTTATGCTGAAAATTCTTCGAGATTCTTCGGCGGTTGTGCATGAACCTGCGTTACGGTCTATTCAAGTGGGGTACTATCGGCACCCTACCCAAGCTGTCATCAATGAATTGACTGTATTGAAAACGAGTATTGGGTTGTTTGGGTTAGAACCCCAAATGGTAACCGATGCTTTGTATGCGTTGTATGAGTTCCAACAGCAGGAACAACAAGAAGCCAAGATGGCTACGCAACAAAAGCAACAGAAGAAGCCTGATTCAGCCAAGCCGAAGGCACCAGTAGAACCTCAAGTACAGATGGTTAATTAGTTGGGGTTTGTTACCTTAATACTTGACAATAGCCCTAGCCCGAAGCGATAACCTTTCGCATTCATCAAACAAAAAATCATGTTCTGTTACTCTTCGCCAGAATCTTCTGCACTAGAAGAAAGGTCTGTAGCGTAGCCACCAGCGAATGCGTCGCCCCCTGCACTGGGTTTACTATTTGAAAGCCCAGAACCTTTACTAGCTTCTTTTATAATTTGCTTCCATAAGGCATTTTTACCTTGTGGTTTGGTTTTTTCAGTGGATTGTTGTTCAAAGGATGAGGTGTATCCTGAAAACGAGCCTCCCTCCATATTAGTAGCATATAATTTTTGCCACCCTGCTTGCGGAGAGTTATTGATAGCTAAAGCATCTGATGTGCCAATTCTGCTGGGGTTAAACCCTGCTTTGGCGGCTTTATCTGCTACGCTTTCTGAACTGGTGCCATTAAAGGCTGTGGTAATTTTCCCGTTATTTTGTGCGGGAAATCCGTTGGTAATATTGAGTATCATTAGGGGGTAGTTCCTTTAACTGTCGATAGATTGCCTGCTTGGTTGGTCTCTCTTGGTTTTATGATGTTTGGTGGAAGCATGATTGTTTTGAATAATGGTCAGGGTAAGGGCTTCCATTTCCAACTTCGGCAGGATGGTTATTTTCTGAAGTGTTTGTAACTATTTAGTTACAAATTAGACCCATTCAAACTTTGAATGTTGTATTGTAGGGGCGAACTTATGTGTTCGCCAGCCTAGACTGTGAAGAGAACATGCTATTTAATCTTTAAATTGGTATTAATACCAATTGACAATTAAAATAGCGTAAGCATGCAAACCCACCAGTAGGAACGACCATCGCATTTGCTCTGCAGCTGCCGATGCGTTCCGTCCACCGAAGGGGCAAAAAGAACATCCCGCCGTCAATGCCCTTCTGGTG
>JAPLIO010000179.1 GCA_026389055.1 Candidatus Melainabacteria bacterium
ACAGGTTGATTGACTTGAGGGCGTTTATTTGAGATCGTTGGATGGCGGTTAGTTGTTGGTAGCCTTTGGGCATTTGTGTGTATCTCCTTTTTATTGTCGTTAATAAAAAGATACTACAACCAGTGGCTAGCCGCTCCCCCTAGTGGAACACTTCTTACTTGAATCCGCCTCGTTAAAAGGATCACTCACAGTGTTGGCTTCCATCTTATGGTCGCACGGTGATACTTGTTGACCTCTAATACACTGGGTAGCATTTAATTTTGAAGTAAAATATTGTGGAATAGGGGAAGTAGGGCTTAACAAATCCCAATTTGAAATATTGGCAAAATCGCCATTCATTACGCCAGCACTTATCACTTCTGAAATCATTTGAATGGTTTCTTTTTGCATGGCTTTGTTTTTAGCTTTTTGAACACTGGTTACAATACTAGGAACGGTCAGCCCAGCTATTAATCCTAAAACGGCTAAACTAACTAACAATTCTGATAAAGTAAAGCCTAGCCTAAAGGCTTGTGGCTTGTGGCTTGTGGCTTGTGGCTTGTGGCTTGTTTTAGCATAGCATAAAAATTCCTATAGCAGTAGTTTTGTAACGGTAATGGTGGCTTCTACAATGAAGTATCGGTTATTTTAGAATAAAACTTTAGTCTCTATCTTCTGAGGCGTAAGCAGTGGAGGTAGGTTCTTCCGCCATGGGGGCTTGGGCTGATTCTTCAACCGCTTCATCAACATCTGGTGTTGGCACAGTAGCGTTAGACCTGTTGAAATTAGTCGGCGTCTTCGCCTTCAAAGAAGAAGGCGGTAGCGGAATGCTTCTACTAGCCAGTGTGGGCATGGTTTTATTTTCCGCTAACAACGGAGACCCCTCCGAAGCCAAGGCGACTAATTGATCTTTCAAAGAGCCCAAGTTATTCGCTAATTTAAGCTGAGATCGTTTAAAGTTAAGCTGTTGCTGTACATATGCACTACGGGCTTGAATGAGGTTACTGCTAGCTGTTAGCACTTCCAAATAGTTGCCTAGCCCATTTTGGTAACGTCCGAAGGCTTGTTCTTTGGCCTGTTCAGCGGTTAGTAATCGGTTTTTAGCCAACGGAATTAAGGCTTTTTGCGTTTGCATGGCGTTAAATTGGGTGGCTACTTCTTTTTCTACTTCTCGTTGCTTCAGCTGGTAAGCAAGGGTAGAAACCTTAAAATCTTCATACGCCTGCTTGCTTTTGGCAGATTTGGTTATGCCTAAGCCTTCCAAGGCATCCCATTGAATTTCAAAACCAGCGTATTTGCTTTCCAACAGGTTGCTCCTGTTAGGCCCTATTTGGTTGAGGTAGCCATTGAGGTTGATATTGGGCATAAAGGCAGCCACGCTTTTACGAAACTCATTTTGCTTGCTTTTCATTTCGCTAAACGCTTGCTTCAAGGTAGGCGATTCTTCCGTGGCTAAGGTTTGGCATTGGTCTACGGTAATAGCATCGTTAAAGAACTTGAGCTGTGTTACGCTGGAAAGTTTTGGCACAATTTCAGTATCGGCTTTAAATCCGAAATGCACGTTCAACCTGTAGTTAGTTGCCTTTAGCTGTTCGGTGGTGGATAAAATCTTTTGAGATTGGGCATCCAACAAATTTTGGGCTTCTAATACTTCTAGTAAAACGCCAACCCCTTCGCCGTAACGGGCTTTGGCTAGCTTTAGTTGCCCTTCGGCTTCTGATTTGGCTTGGTGGAGGGCTTGCAATTCGAGGTTCAGGCTAATAAGGGTTAAAAAATCTTCGCTTAAATAGAACAATTGGTCTTGAGAAACCAAGTGTTGGGCGGCTTTGTTCAATTTCACTTGGTCTGCTTTTGCCAAAATATCGAACACTTCGGCTCCGCCTAGGTTGAGCGGTAATCTGGCTCGAAATTCAGGTAGAATGGTTGTAATAAAGGCTTTGTTTGGGTTGCCGTTAAAAACTTGAATCCCGCCGACAAATCTGCTTTGACGGTAGTAAAATTGTAAATCTGGCAATAGGTTACTAATACTCTCCAGCTTCGCCGCTTGAGACCGCTTGGTGTTGTGTTCCATAATAGAAAGCACCAAGTTGTTGTGGATGCCTAAATTGAGGGCTTCTTTAAAATCCAATACCAAGGCGTTGGGGTTAATAACCATATCTTCAGGTTTGGTTAGCTTTGTGGCAAAGGGGGTGTTTTTAAAATCAGCGGTTGAAGTTGTATTGGGTTGTAATGCTGAATAAGGCGTATTTTGTTGTTGGTGTGATTGAGGTGCAGTCGTCGCTTCTGGTGGCTCTTTGAGAATATCTTCTAATTCAATGGCTTGAACCAAGGCAACATTACTAACAAAGCATAAAGCAATAAGCAATAACCAAACGGTTTTAGCAGGTGGTTTTCGTTGGGTGAAGTTAAGAATCATGCACTTAAAATCCTATTCACATCAGCACCTAATGGCTAACGGGGTATACTACTTTTTAGTATTAGATGTTTTTAGGGTTTCTTGAGAGGGAGCCTCTTGTTTTCATCTTGCTGTATGAAGCCTGTTGGCTAATGACAGTTTTTTTAGGTTGAGCTATTGACTTCTTTCTTGTTTAATTTAGACTTAATAGTGTTGGTGATGAGCCGAAGTAGCTCAACGGTAGAGCAACGGTTTTGTAAACCGTAGGTTGCGGGTTCGAATCCCATCTTCGGCAATTTTCAATTCAATTTATGGGTAGGTGCCCGAGTGGTTAAAGGGGGCGGACTGTAAATCCGCTACTTCGGTTACGTTGGTTCGAATCCAACCCTGCCCAATTTTTATTTTTATTAGCTGTTTTTTCATGAATTTAATTTTGCCCATGTGGCGCAGTGGTAGCGCACTCCCTTGGTAAGGGAGAGGTCACGAGTTCGAATCTCGTCATGGGCAAATTTTTATGTTTGTGTTTAAGGCTGGTTGAGAGACAGTTTTGTAACAAAACCTGCTTTTTTTAGTGGATTTGAGTGAAACCCCTTGACCTGAGCTTATGGTCTTGTTCAAATGGTATTATCCTCGGCCTTAAAGTTATAAGACTTGTCTTTGGTGAGTTACCCGATGGATTCTTTTTCGTTGTGTGAAGGAATCAGTTTTCGATAGGAGATATTCGAATATGATGGCTCGTGAAAAGTTTGAACGTAATAAGCCACACGTCAACATTGGTACTATTGGTCACGTTGACCACGGTAAAACAACCCTAACTGCTGCAATTACTTCGGTATTGGCTGCTGTTGGTGGTGCTTCTGCAAAAAAGTTTGATGAAATTGATGCTGCCCCTGAAGAAAAAGCACGTGGTATCACGATTTCAACAGCTCACGTTGAATATGAAACAGAAGCTCGGCACTATGCTCACGTTGATTGCCCAGGACACGCCGATTATGTTAAAAACATGATTACGGGTGCTGCCCAAATGGATGGTGCTATCTTGGTTGTTGCGGCGACTGATTCGGTTATGCCTCAAACCCGTGAGCACATTTTGTTAGCCCGTCAGGTTGGGGTTCCTAACTTAGTTGTATTTATGAACAAATGCGATTTAGTTGATGACCCTGAAATGCTTGAATTGGTAGAGATGGATATTCGTGAAATCTTGAGCCAATACGAGTTTGATGGCGATAACATCAGCATTATTCATGGTGCTGCTCGTCCAGCATTGGAAAAAATGATTGGTGGCATTAAAACCGGTCGTGGTGAAGACCAATGGGTTGATAAGGTTTGGGAATTGATGGACGCTGTCGACCAAACAATCCCAACACCAGAACGTCCGTTGGATATGCCATTCTTGATGCCTATTGAAGACGTATTTACGATTACTGGTCGTGGTACGGTTGTTACGGGTCGTATTGAACGTGGCCGTATTAAAGTAGGCGAAGAAGTTGAAATTGTTGGTATTGCTGATACACGCAAAACAACCGTTACCGGGATTGAAATGTTCCGTAAACAGTTGGATGAAGGTCAGTCTGGCGATAACGCTGGTTGCTTACTTCGTGGTATTGATAAAACGACTGTAGAACGTGGCATGGTATTGGCTAAGCCTGGTACTGTAAAGCCTTCTTTGAAGTTTACTGCCAACGTATACGTTTTGAAAAAAGAAGAAGGCGGTCGTCATACGCCGTTCTTCACCAACTACCGTCCTCAGTTCTATATTAGAACAACGGATGTAACGGGTGTTGTAACATTACCTGAAGGCGTAGAAATGGTTATGCCTGGCGATAACGTTATGGCTACCGTTGAATTGATTTGTCCAGTAGCTATTGAAGCGGGTATGCGTTTCGCTATTCGTGAAGGTGGTCGTACTATTGGTGCAGGTGTTGTTGATACAATTCTTGGTTAATCAAGTGGTTAGCCCTCTCTTTGTTTGAAGAGAGGGCTTGCTTCCTTTTTTTCAAGAAAGCTTAAAGAAAGTTTGGATAGTGTAATGGCTCAGCCTAAATCTAAAACAGCCGTTGTAAGTAAGGCTCCCAAGCAAAGTCGGGTACGAATTCGCTTGCAGTCTTACGATCATCGGTTAATTGATTCTTCTGCCGTGAAAATTGTAGAAGTTGTTAAAACCTCTAATGCTAAACTGGTTGGCCCAATTCCCTTGCCAACGCGTCGTCGCATTTTTTGCGTGTTGCGTTCACCGCACGTTAATAAAAAATCTCGTGAACATTTTGAAATTCGTGTACACAAACGCTTAATTGATATTCTAGACCCAGGTGCTGAATTGATTGCTCAACTTTCGAGAATTGATTTACCTGCTGGGGTTGATATTGAAGTTCGTTTGTAATATCTTAATAAATAGAGTTTGTGTTGAGCAGCCACTCATCCCGAGGTCTTTTTTTGAAGGTTAATTATGGTAAAGGAAAATATCGTGAGCTTTACTGGCTTTATTGGTAAAAAATTGGGCATGACCCAGGTGTTTGAAGAAGATGGGTCCGCTGTTCCTGTAACGGTTGTTTTATTGTATGACATGAAAATCACACAATTGAAAACCGAAGAAAAAGATGGTTATTCTGCCCTTCAAATTGGCTGTGTTCCAGCCAAGGCAAAACATTTAACAAAGGCTGAGCAGCAGCATTTGTTGAAAAATGGCAATCCGTTGCTAAAAACATTGAAAGAATTCCGTGTGGATTCTTCGGTTGTTTCTAATTTCACTGTTGGTGATACCGTTTCGACTGATTTTATTGAAGCAGGACAGAAACTTTCGGTTACTTCTACCTCTATTGGTAAAGGTACCATGGGAACAATTCGTCGTTGGGGACACCATCGTGGTCCTATGAGTCATGGTTCTAAAAACCATCGTCTTCCAGGGTCTATTGGTGCAGGCACAACGCCAGGTCGTGTGTTTAAAGGTCTTCAAATGGCTGGCCGTAAAGGCAACAAAGCTGTAACTATTTCCAATTTGAAAGTAGTTCGTTTTTACCCTGAAAAGCAAGTGGTGTTAATCAAAGGATCCCTGCCAGGGTCTAATGGCACGCTAGTTGTTGCGAAAGTCACCAAGTAGCACCCATAATCATTTGGAAGAGATTAAAGGTTAATTTTAGATATGTCATTAGAAGTAGTTTCTTATACGCCAGAAGGCAAGGTTCAAGAGCCCGTAGTGCTTGAAGAATCCGTCTTTGGTCTTGTGCCTAATAAGCACGTTTTATATTTGGCTTTGCGTCGTGAACAGTTAAACGCAATGGCTGGTACGGCTTCAGCTAAAACTCGTGCAGAAGTTCGTGGTGGTGGGCGTAAGCCTTGGAAGCAAAAAGGCACAGGTCGTGCTCGTCATGGGTCTATTCGTAGCCCGTTATGGGTTGGTGGCGGTAAGTCTTTTGGGCCTAAGCCTCGTTCGTTTGCTGTTAGTTTAACAAAAAAAGTTCGTCGCTTGGCTATGCGTTCAGCGTTGTCTGCTATTGTCGGTAAGTTGAAGATTGTAGAAGATTTTTCCTTTCTTGAAAAGCCTTCAACAGCCAAAGCTCATCAGTTTTTCAAAGCGTTAGATATTGCTCAGCAATCAAGTGTGTTGATTTTGGCTGATTATAAGTCGTCTGAAAATCAAAACTTAGCATTGTCTGTGCGTAACTTGGCTGCTGTTAATTTGTCTTTGGATTCCAATTTGAGCATTCATGCTTTATTGAAAGCTAAGACGGTTATTTTAACACGCAAAGCATTGACTCAAATTCAGGAAAGGTATGCTCAAAATGTTTAGCAAAGCCCTTTATCAGCTCATTCAGAAGCCTGTCGTTACTGAAAAAGCCTTGAGCTTGATGCAGTTTAATCAATATGTATTTAAGGTTTCTTACAAATCAAACAAAGTAGAGCTTGCTAAGGCATTTGAAGCTTTGTTTCCTGGTCGTAAGGTTACCAAAGTGGCTTTATTAAATAAGCCTGGTAAGATGAAGCGTCTCGGTAAGCGTTCTATTATGAAAGCGTCTTATCGCAAGGCTATCTTTACTATTACTGGCGAGCCATTGGATTATTTTCAGGAGTTAGCTCATGCCAATTAAACTATTTAAACCTACCTCAGAAGGTACACGTACCTTAGCAGTACTAAGTACTGCTGATATTACGACTTCAACGCCTTACAAGCCCTTGCTTGAGACCTTGAATCGTCATTCCGGTCGTAATAACAATGGTCGTATTACTTGCCGTCATAAAAGTGCTGGTAATAAAAAACAGTATCGTTTAATTGATTTTAAACGGGATAAATTTGACATTCCTGCTAAAGTTGAAACGATTGAATACGATCCATATCGCAACTCTCGTATTTCTTTAGTGGTTTATCACGATGGAGAAAGACGCTATATTGTTCACCCTCATGGGTTAGCTGTTGGCGATTTAATTCAAAGTGGTGCCAAATCTGAAATTAAAGTTGGTAACGCATTACCGCTTGAGGCAATTCCTTTGGGTACGGTTGTTCATAACATTGAGTTGAAGCCAGGTAAAGGTGCTCAAATTGTACGCTCTGCTGGCGGATCGGCTCAATTACTTGCTAAAGAAGGTAAGTATGCAACATTGCGTTTGCCCAGTGGCGAAATGAGAAAAGTCTTAATTGCTTGCATGGCAACGATTGGTGTTGTTGATAATGCTGATTTTAAGAACATGAATCTTGGCAAAGCGGGACGTAATCGTTGGATGGGTGTTCGCCCAACCGTGCGTGGTTCTGTTATGAACCCAGTTGATCACCCTCATGGTGGTGGTGAAGGTAAAGCACCGATTGGTCGTCCTTCCCCAGTTACGCCTTGGGGTAAGCCTACGTTGGGTAAGAAAACTCGTAAGGCTAAGAAATATTCAACTCCCTTAATCGTTAGAAAAAGAAACGCTAAATAGTAGGAAATGAGGCTTTTATGGCTCGGTCTTTAAAGAAGGGTATTTTCCAAGACCCTAAACTGAAGAAAAAGTTACTGCAATTAGAAGCTTCTACCAAGAAGTTTTTAATTAAAACGTGGTCCCGTTCGTCAATGATTACACCGTCGATGATTGGCTTGACAATAGCTGTTCATAATGGTAGATCTCACTTGCCTGTTTACATAACAGAACAAATGGTCGGTCATTTATTAGGTGAGTTTTCACCAACGCGAACATTTAAAGGTCATGGTGATGATCGCAAGGTAAAGAAAAAATAGTGAGACCTTCTATAATGAAAGTATATGCAAGACAACGATATATTCCAACATCTGCTCGTAAGTTACGGCGTGTTATTAACCTCATTAGAGGCAAAAAAGTGTTAGACGCTTACGCAATTTTGCGTTCGACTCCTTTTGCTGCAACTGGTGTTGTTTTAGCTAAGTTGACAGAAGCAGTCGCTAGTGCCCATCAACAACAAGGATTGTCTCCTCAAGATTTGTTTGTTTGTGAGGTTTGTGCGGATGATGGTTCTACCCAGAAGCGGTTTCATCCTCGTGCCCAAGGCAGAGTGAATATGCGTCAAAAAAGAACCTGTCATATTTCCCTCGCTGTTTCCCAGCAACTCGCGTAAGATTTAGGAGTCTATCATGATGGGACAAAAAGTCCACCCTACTGGTATTCGAGTCGGTCTAATTCAAGATTGGGATTCGACTTGGTACTTTAAAAACAAAAAAACATTTGCTGACAGTTTAAAGCAAGATTATTCGATCAGAGAATACATCTTTGCTAAACATAAGACATCAATGATTTCTTCTGTGCGAATTGCCCGTAAAGCAGAGCGTGTAATTATTTCAATTATTACAGCTCGTTCAGGTGTGCTAATTGGTAGAGGCGGTCAAGCCTTAGACCAATTACGTACAGGCTTAACACAGAAATTCAATTTGACTCATCTTCAATTAGAAATTTTAGAAGTTGATAAAGTAGATGCTGATGCAAAATTAATTGCTGATTCCATTGCTGCCCAACTTGAAAAACGGGTAACTTATCGTAGAGCCATGAAGCAAGCAATTTTAAAAGCACAAAAATCTAACGTTAAAGGCATTAAAATCATGGTGTCTGGTCGGTTAGGTGGTGCTGAAATTGCCAGAACTGAATGGACTAAAGATGGTTGCATTCCCTTGCATACATTTAAAGCCAATATTGATTATGGTGTGAGCCAAGCATATACCTTGTTCGGTATTATTGGTGTGAAGGTTTGGGTCTACCGTGAAGATGGCGTAATGGGTGTATTGAGCGTTTCCAACGTGAAGCCAAAATCTGCTCCTCAAGATGGGTCTGCTGGTAATAACAGAGATCAACAACAACGTGGCGATCGCGGTAAAGGTAATAATCGCCCCAAAAAGCGAACTGAAGTTAGGTAGGATTCTTTCATTATGTTAATGCCAAAAAGAATGAAATTTAGAAAGTATCAGCGGGGTAATCTTGCTGGTTACGAAACCAGAGGAACAGTGCATGAATATGGCGATTACGCTATTGTTGCTGCTGATCCTGGTTGGATTACGAGTCGTCAAATTGAAGCTGCTCGTAGAACAATTGCCCGTGCTGTAAAGCGTGGCGGACGTACGTTTATTCGTATTTTCCCAAACAAAGCAGTTACAAGAAAACCTGCCGAAGTTCGGATGGGTAGCGGTAAAGGGAACCCTGAATTTTGGGTTGCCGTCGTTAAGCCCGGTCGTATTTTGTTTGAATTGGCGGGTGTTAATGATGAATTATCACAAAAAGCACTAAAATTGGCAGTTCAAAAATTCCCAATTAAAGTGAAAGTAGTGAAAAAAACACGCTTAACCCAAGGAATTCGGTAAGATGCATAAAAAAATATTGAAACCTTTACATGGTTTATCTTCTGCTGATTTGCAGTTGAAGAAAACCGAGTTAGAAATGGGTTTGTTTCGCTTGAAAATTCAACGTTTAAGCGACGCTAGTTTCGATTCTTCTCAGTTTAAGAAGCTAAAGGCTCAAATCGCTTTTATTAATTTTCAATTAGCTCAAAGTGAGGATCTGGTTCATGCCTAAAAGAGAACTTCAGGGGCTTGTGGTTTCTTGCAAGTCTCAAAAGACCATCGTTGTAGAAGTTAAACAACGAGATCAACATGCTAAATACGGTAAAATTCTTACCCATAGCACAAAATACCATGCCCATGATGAACATGGTGTGGCTGCTTTAGGTGATACCGTGTTAGTGGTAGAATCAAGACCCATTAGTAAATTAAAGCGTTGGGCGTTGAAACAAGTGGTAACCCAATCGCAAGGTTAAATAAAGTAAGGTAAGGTTTTGTCATGATTCAACCAGAATCTCGATTAGTTGTTGCAGACAATACAGGCGCACAAGAATTATTGTGTATTCGTGTATTGCGAGCATCTACAGCCTCAGTAGGTACAAAGATTGTTGCTACAGTTAAGGTGGCCTCGCCAAACCAATCTGTCAAAAAATCAGATGTTGTACTCGCTGTTGTTGTAAGAACAAAGTTCCCCATCCAACGTAAGGATGGTAGCTCTGTTCGGTTTAGTGATAATGCGGCTGTTATTATTAATAAAGACGGGAACCCTAAAGGGTCTCGTGTTTTTGGTCCCGTTGCTCGAGAGTTGAGAGAACACAATTTTATGAAAATTGTTTCCCTTGCTCCTGAAGTGCTTTAAAGTCAAAGTGGATTTAATTTAATGTCAAAAGCATACAAGAAAAAAATACAACAAAAGAATGCTCAATCACGTTTTCACGTTAAAAAAGGTGATTCCGTGTATGTGTTGTCTGGCGATCATAAAGGAACCACTGCCGTGATTTCCTTAGTAAACCGTGCAACCAATCGTATCATTCTCTCTGGTATTACATTCCCCTCGGGTAAAGTGAAGTATATTCACGTTTCTAATGTGGCGTTAGCCAAAGCAGAATAACTTTTTTCGAGAACAGACTGTTTAAGGTCCTTTTATTATGAAAACACTTCAAGAAAAGTATAAAACAGAGATTGAACCCCAACTGTTTGAACACTTGGAACTAAAAAATAGACGCCAAGTGCCAAAAGTTGTGAAAGTCATTATCAACGTGGGTCTCGGTGATGCCTCTCAAAACGCTAAACTGTTGGAAGAAGCATTGAACCATGTAACACTCATTACAGGTCAAAAACCCTTAGTTACCAGAGCAAAAAAATCCATTGCGGGCTTCAAAGTTCGTGAAGGCATGCCTGTTGGCGTAATGGTTACATTACGTGGTGAAAGAATGTATCAATTTATCTCTAAATTGGTGAACGTTGTATTGCCTCGGATTAGAGACTTTAGAGGCATTGCTGACGCTGGGTTTGATGGCAAAGGTAACTACAACCTTGGCCTAAAAGAACAGTTGATTTTCCCTGAAGTTGAGTACGATATGGTTACTCGGGTTCGTGGTATGAATATTTCTTTTGTTACTTCTGCTACCACTGATCACGATTCAAAAAAATTGTTGACCCTGTTGGGCTTCCCTTTCACCAATAAAGATAAAGCACTTGTGCTCGTCTAAAATACGTTTAGGAGACTTTTTGTTTTGGCAAAAACATCTATGGTTGTTAAAGAGCAGAAGCATCAAGCACTCGCTCTTGAGGGTAAATTCCCTAAAACACGTTTAAGAAACCGTTGTTCCATTTGTGGTCGCCCCAGAGGGTATTATCGTCAATTCGGCATTTGCCGTTTGTGCTTAAGAAAATATGCACACGAAGGTAAAATTCCTGGCGTTACAAAGTCTAGCTGGTAAAAGGTTCAATCACTATGTATTCTGATCCAATAGCCGATATGTTGACACGCATTAGAAATGCTCAGCGTGTTGGACATAACGAAGTATCTCTTCCAAAATCAAAATTGAAAGCTGAAATTGCTAAAATTTTGGTTAAGCAAGGGTTTATCAAATCATTTTCAATGGTAGATGAGCGGACGCTTTCTTTACAGTTGAAGTATGACCGTAAAGGTGAACCTATTATTCAGTACTTGAAAAAAGTCAGTAAGCCTGGTCTTCGCGTCTATTCTAAAGCAACCAGATTGCCTAGAATATTAGGTGGTGCTGGTACTGCCATTGTCAGTACGAGTAAGGGTCTACTAACAGATCAAGAAGCCCGTACCCAAGGCGTTGGCGGAGAAGTTCTCTGCTACGTTTACTAGGTCTCTCACTTTTTCTTTTGTCGTAGTTTTTTGAAGATTATGACAGTTCAGGTATAATTTAGGATTATTTATGATGATGTCTAGAATCGGTAAAGCACCTATTACGCTTCCTGCAGGGGTTGAAATAACCATTGCTGAAGGTAATGTGGTTACCGTTAAAGGTTCCAGAGGATCTTTAACGCAACAATTCCGCTCTGAAATGTTAATTGAAGTTGAAGGCAACGAGATTAAAGTTTCCCCAAAGGGAACGACTCGGTTGCACCAAGCCCTTCATGGGTTAACCAGAACATTGGTTGCCAACATGGTTGAAGGTGTTTCTAAGGGTTTTGAAAAAAACTTAGAACTGATTGGTGTGGGTTATAAAGCCCAAGTTCAAGGTCAATTATTGGTATTACAATTAGGGTATAGTCACCCAGTTGAAGTGGAGATTCCAGCTGGCATGGAAGTTAAAGTCGATGCCAATACCAAAGTTTCAATTAAGGGCAATAGCAAACAAGCCGTTGGCGATTTAGCTGCGTTTGTTCGGTCTAAACGGCCACCAGAACCTTACAAAGGTAAGGGTGTTAAGTATGCTGGAGAAGTTATTATTCGCAAAGCAGGTAAATCTGGTAAGAAGTAATGGGTTTACAAATCATTCATAAAGTAGGCGAAAAACCTTATGTATAAACAAATTAACAGAAAAGTTGATACTCAAAAACGTCATCGCCGTATTCGTAAGAAGTTGTCGGGTACGACAGAATTTCCAAGATTGGCCGTTTATAGAAGTAATAAACATATCGTCGCTCAAATTATTGATGATTCTACGCATGCGACTTTGGTTGCTGCTAGTTCATTAGATAAAGAGTTGAGAAGCCAAGAAGGTTTTTCCGGTGCTAACGTTGCTGCTGCTACCGCAGTAGGTGAATTATTAGCGAAACGAGCTATCGAAAAAGGGCTTTCAGGTGTTGTATTTGACCGTGGTGGTAACTTGTACCACGGAAGAGTTGCCGCCTTAGCAGAAGCCGCTAGAGCGGGCGGTTTGGTATTCTAATTTTTTAGAACAGACTCCTTCAAATAGTTGTATAATAGAGGTTAATCGTTGAGATTAGCCTCTATTATTTTTTGAAAGGGTTTTCCCGTTGTTCAAAGTGTCTTTGCCTCTTTTTTCTACTAAATTATTGAACTATAGTGTGTTGATATTAGCTTGTTTCATTTTAGCTGGTAATGATGTTGCCCAAGCCCTGCCCGTTACTTGCTACCATTATCAAAATGGACAATCCAAAAAGCCGTTTGCCAAAGAGCCACAACAGCTCTGCGTGATTGAAACGGCTTCTTCTCAATTGGTACTAGATACTTGGGTGGGGGTTGGTAGTGTGAACGAACAACCGCAGATGCAGGGCATCTCTCATTTTTTAGAGCATCTGTTGTTTAAGGGGTCGAAAGAGTATCCTGTGGGGACGTTGGATAAATTTTTCGAAAATCAAGGGGGCATCACCAATGCTGCCACCAGTTATGAATTTACGCATTATTACCAAGTATTACCCACGTTAGATTGGCAGACCAGTTTTAAAGCCCACAATGCCTTGGTTACCGACCCGCTATTCCCCAAAAAAGAGGTTGATTTAGAACGAGAAGTGGTGGTTCAAGAAATGAGCCGTGCGTATAACAGCCCGTTTGCCCAACTGTTTAATGGGATGCACCGATTGTTTTTAGCCAATTCACCGTATGAACACCCTGTTTTAGGTACGCCTGAAATTATCCGTACCACGCCCATTGCTGATATTCAGCAGTATTACGAAAAAAATTACAAGCCCAGTAACAGAGTGTTATTGATGGCATCGAACTTGCCTAAGTCGACTGTGGAAGCGGCGTTAAATCTTGGGAAACCGATTGATTTACCCCTCCCTGCTAAAGGGAACAAAAATGCCGTTAGTGATACTCTGTCTTTTATCAAAACGAACCCTGAAACATCCGTCGTTGTTGAACAATCTGATGCGGTGAAGCATCCGCTTTATATGGTAACCATCCCCCTTCGGTTGACGCATCAACCCAAACAACAATTAGCACTGGGCGTTGCGTGGCAGGTATTGTTTGGTGAAGAGGCAGATTTCTTCCAAAAGGGCTTACAGCCTATTGAAGGCTTAGATACCTATTTTTCAGGATTACATGAGTTGAAAAATGCTCCTTATGGCTACTGGGGTAGTACGTTGCCTGATGCGGCTTCTTTGGAGACGGTGCTAAAGCAATGGCAACAGTTGAATACGAAGCTTCAAGCGGTGAATGGGGTAGATTCGATATTGAGTGAAGCCCTGTTTCAGCAACAAAAGCGGAAGTTGCAAAAACAGTGGCAGTTATTGGCAGAATCTCCACAAGAAGCCGCCCAATTTTATGGTGAAGCGTGGACTTCAGGGCAATGGGAATTAGCTCTTAATTATTCTCATTTGCTGGCAGATTTATCGTTGGCGGATGTGAAGCAGGCCGTTAATTTGATGGCGTTTAATGAGGTTAAAAGCTTTGTATTATTGCCGAAAGAGGAAAAACCACTGCCAACGTTGGTAAAGCCAGAGCAATTAAAGCAATGGCAAACGTTGTTAAATACCGTGGCTCAGGTGGCATCTTCTGCAACACCAACAGCTACAAAACAAGAAAATCAACGGTTGGAACGCACGGTATTGAAGGGGATTGAACGTGGCACGTTGATTTCTCAGCCCGATGCGAAATCGCCCACGGTGGCATTGATGGTTGGGTTGCACAATACCCCTGCTACTGTAGAACAAAAGGCCGTTCGGTTGGTTTTAAGTAAGTTGTTGGGCTTGGAAACCCAAGGCGTTAATGAGCAAGATTGGTTACAGTGGTTAGCCAGCCGAGGCATTGAAGCCAGTGTGGGGGTAGAAGCCGATAGTTTGAACTTCTTCTGCAAAGGCTTGGCTGAAAATGAAGCCGATGTTCGTCAAGCAATGACGGGGCTATTTCAACCCCAGTGGAACGCCACGTTGTTTGAGCGGGAACGCCTGAAATTGGTACAACAATTGGAAACGCTACCCCAACATCCGCAACAGTATTTACAATCTGTTTTAGCAGAACAGGCGTTTGGGCATGTGGCTTATCGAACCAATAAAGAGGCATTGTTAAAGGCGTTGAAAGTGGTAACGTTGCCTCAAGTAGAAGCGTTTTGGCTTCAATTGCAGCGAGAAGCACCCGTTACCATTGTGCAATCTGGGCAGTATTCGCCTGATTGGTTGGCAACGGTCATCAACAGTTGGGTGAATCCGCAAGGCAAACGAGTGCCGACTGAAGGCTTAAGATTATCCGCAACGGCAAGTGGGAAAGAAGAGTTGCCCAAAGTGGCTTCAGCTACTAAAACGCTTGAAGTGGCGGGGCAAAAAACCGTTTGGTTAGGATGGTCGTGGGCATTGCCACCAGCGAACCAATCAAATGTATTGATGCCGTTTCGGGTACTCAATGCCTATTTGGGGCAAGGGATGAGTGCCGTACTGTTTCAGGAAATTCGGGAAAAACAGGGCTTGGCTTACGAGGTTGCTTCTAAGGTAGATTTAGCCGAGAAGGGGTCTATGTTTACGCTTTATTTGGGAACGGCACCAGAGAAAGTTCCTCAAGCTAAGGCGATTGTTGCCACGATTTTGAAGCAGTTAGCAACCGAGCCGTTGACTGAAGCGGCGTTGGCGGAAGCCAAGCAGAAGGTGAAGGGTCGGTTTGGGATGAGCCATAGCACGGCGGGTGATAGAGCTACGTTGTTGTTACGGTTTGAAACTTTGGGCTTAGGGGCGTTGTTTGATGAGCAGTATTTGGCTCAAGTAGATGCGGTTACGGCTTTGCAAATTCAGCAACTGGTGCAAACCTATTTAAAGCCCGAAGCAGGCACAGTGGTAGAGTTGAAGAATACTTCAGTCGATTCAAAATAGCACTAATAGCAATTTAAAGATTAAAAGTCGTCGTCGTCATTCCGAGCGTAGCCGAGGAATCTCCTTATACTAATTCACAGATTAAATAGCGTGCTTGGGTTTACATCTTGGACGGGACACCACGGAGGGATGTCACCTACAGTAATCTAATAATTCTCCCTTTGTAGGGGATGCCCCCCGTGGCATCCCGAATCATGATTTTACGCTATTTAAACGGTGAATTGGTATTAGACAAACACAGGAGA
>JAPLIO010000080.1 GCA_026389055.1 Candidatus Melainabacteria bacterium
TCGGGGCTTAAAAGAATGCCAACTAGCGGGCATTTACAAACCGAACGATACTGACGCCTTAAAACAGTTGGTAAACCAAGTACCCCTTTGGGTGCTTGCCCTTGAAACGAAAGCCTGTTATGCCAGCCTACCTGATGGCTACGGTAGCCAAGCGTATTTATTGGTTTTACAATGGCCCCATGGCGATTATTTAGCCTTTGGCATGGTAATAAACGATACGGAAGGTTTGTTAGATGCGTTTTCCTACACGCAAATAAGGGAACCTGAACTAAACCGATTGTTAATGCGGTTTAAAGACCAAAACGCGAAAATAACGATTCCACCTAGCCATTTTCGATTTCGGGTAGCACAAGCCGAAGCTAAATCTCGAGAATTAGGGCAATCTATTCCGTATGAATACACGGCTTGGAAAGCGGTTTTGTTAGCTTACAAGTTGCCTGCACTCCCACCAGAAATGTTAATTCAAGAGTGGTATCGGGCGGATTGCATCCCTTCTGTTGATGTGTTATTGACCCATCGGGAATTTTCGCAGTGGATTTTACCGATTCCGCCAGAACGGGAAGATTTTTCTCCGTTTTTGGAACAATTGAGCGTATTGCTTCAGCAACTGTATGAGAATATTCCTGCAGGAAAAGCGGTTGAACTTTCTGAAGACCTTGCTCAAACGGTGCTAACTGATACGCTAGCTGAGATAGACTCTTGGGTCAATGCCACTATTTTCCAGTTGGTGCAGGAAGGTATTCATAGTCGGTTACGCAATCGGTTGGCGGAAGCTGCGTGTTTGCTTCACTGGCAAAAAAGCACTACTTATGCCCAATTGGCTGCTACGGCTAGCTTAACGTTGGTACCTGTTACAACAGAAACCCCATGGATTTATCAACAGGGTTTTTTATTGGCGTATGTTCGTAAAACGTTGGTAGAGATGTTGGCTCATTTCAAGGCGGAAACGCCCCCTCAAAAAGAAACGTTAAGTTCATTAAAAATTGCTTTAGTTAAACATTGGCAATCTTCAACCTCTGAATTTAATCCCTTTTCGGCAGGGTAATTAACCAACAAACAGGCTGGTATACGCATCTGTCGGGCCTAACATCCAGCTAAAATTTTGCGATACCGCTTCTACCTGCATCGCTTCAAAGGCAGGTTTGTTCTGCACATAGGTGGTGTACCCCTGCTTTAATACGGTTGCCAAAAGCTCACTGTTATGGGCTAATGTCTCTTCACAGGCAAAATCAAACCCAACTGAAGCTTCGGTTAAATAGCCAACCACACCAGATTGTACGGTATCCTTCAAGCCCCCTACATTCATCGCTAAAACGGGAGTACCTGCTGCTAAGGCTTCCATTTGCACTAAGCCACAAGGCTCAAACTTGCTAGCAACCACTAAATAATCTGCGGCTATCATACACAAGTTTTTTAAATTCGCATCGGGTAAATCCAACAGCACAATAGGGTTAGCTAAATGGGGTTTCTGCTCTTTCATAAAGGATTGCTTTAATTCTAGCCAGCCCTTTCGCCATTTTTCATCGCCACTGCCTTGCACCACAAACAGAGGAATCGGCAGTAAAGGCTGATGCTTCTTTTTTCGCTGAAGATTTTCCGCTTCAACAGTTAGTAACAAACGTTTAGCTGCCAAGGCAAACTGATCAAACCCTTTTTGTTCCACAAGCCTACCCACAGTATAGAAAATGGGTGTCTCTTCGGTTATTGCTTCTAAATGCGTCAGCTTCTGAAGAATGACATGTTCGGGATGATGTTCTACAAATTGTTTCAGAAATTGAATAAGTACCTTCTTATTATGGTGTTTCACATCCACTACTTCTTTTTTTGCTCTATCCGCACTCGCCCCAAACACCTCAAAACTGGTATTCAGGTAGCTTAAAACTTCAGGCGGACGAACGGAACCCATCTGTACTTTATTCCAAAGGGGGTCTAACGAAAGTAGTTGGTCTGCAACCAAGGTAGAGGCTGTTTTAAATGGTTTTAATGTGCCGATGTTGGCTTGAATCCAGGGTAAAGTAGGTACTAATAGTTCTTTATCGTACCCGTTGACAATGCCTTTTAAGGTACCAAAAGAAGACCGAACCCGAAGTAGGCTTCGCATAATGCCACCTAAATTAGGTTGTTGTGTTAGTTCTTCTGCGTAGTTTGGTGAAACAACCACCACATTGTCGGTAGAACCTACCGCCATCCGCATTAAATTAAATCGGTTTTCAATAGCAATATTTTTCATTAGCTGATGAGGAATATTAACATCATTAAACCCATGAGCCTTACCCATGACTCTAGCCGCATATTTGTAGAACAACAAATTATACAGGTATTCGGTTTTTTGCTTATCGCCCAACCGATGGTTCGGGTGTTCGCCTTGATAGGCAAAGTTATGCACAATTACATCCATTTGTTGCCTGCGGGCGAAGAAATCAGCCAAGTTCTTATATTTTTCAAAAATTTCGTCTTCACTCAACACATTATCGGCTTGTTGCAGGCAATCGTTGGCTCTATCAGTGGCTTCATAGTAGGCGGTATATCGCATAACAGATGCTAAAGCCCCCACTTGCCAATCGTTTAGCAATAGCACTTTGGGTAATCTAATGCCTGTTTCCAAGCCTTTGGGGTCGTTTTCTGCCAGTACCCATTGTAATTCCTTTAATGCACGGGTAAAAAACGTAAACCGACGAATTTCGGCGAATCGGCTACCCACATAGGGGCTAGTTGCCTTCATCGGCTTGGTGCAACTAATATCAAAAAAGCTTTGCCCGCTGGGGCTTTCTGGCTGATGTAAAAATAAATGAGGCACCCCATTGATGGTGGCTTTCAACACATCTACCCCAACAACGCCCACTTCTTTTTCTGTTTGTTCCAGTACCATGAAGATTTCATCTGCTTCATGGTTGCGTTCTAATTCCGCAATATGTACGTTAAAGGAAAACAACTGTTCTAAATCAAAGCTTTTGCATTCTAACACCTCATTCCCACTGGCACTAATGGTGGTAATGGTATACCGTTTAAGTGGCAACCCCTGGGGGTTTTCAGCAGCAGATAATGGTTCTAACGCAAATAATACCCAATTATTTTTTACCCGTTGTTGCCCCACATAAAGTGGCATAACCAACCGAGGTTTTGCGATACCTTTCGCCATAAAGCCATTGGCTAAACCGACAGGCACTTCTGCCAAACCGCCCGCCTTAATCACTTCCGTAGATTCCGCCGTGGGCAACCAGACTTCATCTTCACCTAAAATAAACTCGTGCTGATACGGGGAAAACGCACCTCGCATGGCTTTATCTGCCAATAAATTAACATAAGATTCCGTTTGCCACAGCTCGAGCGTTTTTGCTTGAACAGTCTCTGGCACAGCATCTTGATGCATAAAGGCCATTTCCGTACCGCCTACATTCAACGGCTGCACTTGGTAAGTCAATTTAGCCGTTTGTTCTAATTGTGGGTGCATCGTCCATAAGTTTTTAGGACGAGGTAAGGTATTCACCCAAGAAGAACTAACAGGAGGAACCTAAGCTAAGTACATATATTCGGTAATTACAGTATAACATTAGTTAACAATAAGGAAAAAGGGTTCAATAGCAGATGGGACAGTTTAAAGCAACACCCATTCCTTTTCTATTATTATACTAACAAATCTTAATGGATACTTCAAATTTAGCACAGAAAAATAAGCTTTTTGAGCGATTTTACAAAATGAAAGATTAAATTATTCTGGCACTTGCGTTTCATGCGGTGTTAGCCCAAAGAATTTTGCGATGTTATATCCCCAACTTCCTTTGGATGCTAAGTAGGCGTTTTTATCGCTAATGTACTGATGTTGGTCTGCATTGGGGAAGGCATGTTCTACTTGGGTGGTTCTGGGTTCGGTTGCTAGGGTGTTACGAGATAACCCCCACCCACTTAAGGAGGAAAATGCCAAGAAGAGCAAGTCTGCTGTATCAGAAAATACTTTCGGCATCCAGCCCAAACCGCTAGCCGTTGAAACTAAGGCGGAACTGATTGCCCCAATACTACCCACTTTAATTAAATTCGCATCAAGTGAGGGGGTAATTTTATAGCTAAAGTTCGTTCCCTTCGTAATACTTTGAACGGGGTTACCCGAAGCAGCTACGGCGATAGCAGGCACAAACATTAAATTGGCTACGGCTGGTAAAATAGCAGAGATATTGGCTGCTAGTTGTAGGGGGGTTGATTTTTGGAACAAGGCTTGCTTCTTTGCCTTGGCTTCAACGGAATTGGGGTCAGATTCATCCAGCGAAACGGGCTTGGTGGGGTCAAATTTATTTTCTAACTTATGTTTCGCTTTTTGGAAGCCTTCCACCACAATGGCTCCTGCCATTAGCACCAATGGGGCAACCGCACCAATGGCTAAGGCATATTCAGGGGCGTTACACATGGTGTATTTGCTACCACGCACAAATTCTGCTCTGGGTACAAACCGCAACGCATCATAAGCGAAGGTTGGGTCGCTTAGCATTTTACCGTTCATCCACAGTAACTGCCATGTGCCAGCCGTTAAATCCGCAGCAAAAGTCAACTGCTTGGGAAGCTTCCAGTCTTTGGTCATTTTATTGAACACGGCATCGTACTGTTCGCGTGCCATTTTTGCCATAGAGCCGGGGTGTAGCATATGGAACGTACCAATCGCTCGTCCATCTTTATAGCGTATATACCCAGGATATGGGAAGACCTTGGCACTATCCTTCCAAGCAGGGTTCATGGCGATTTGGTAAGCTTCTAGGGTGTTATCTAATCTATCTACATTACACTGCCGTGCTTGCGATAACGCTAACGCAGCCCCCCCCATACTCAACGATAAACCCGCTACAAAGGCAGGTAGTTTAGCTTGTGCAGGTAAAAACAACGAAACCAAGTTGATAGAACTACCTGCAAACGTAAACGTTTGCGGAATTTGAGCCAACACAACAGACCGTACAACGGTAGCCACATTCTGAATAAACAACCCAGCGTTGAGGGTGGTAATAGCGGCTTGCATTACTTTTCTAGCCCCTGCCGTTTGTGAAGAAGGCTTGGCACAATTAGGGTCTACATTAGGGTCGCAAATTTCAGGCAAATAATTATCGTAAGTAGAAGGGGCACTAGGAATGCCAATCGGGTCGATGTATTCAGGTTCAGTATCATCCGCTTCCACCTTATCTGAACCTGCCAATACCTGTTTTTGAAATCTCCCGAAAAACGGGAAACTGGCTTCCCGTGGCATGGCTTGAAACGCCTTAGGAGGAGGGGGTGGAGGCAATGTAGTAGCCGTAACATCTGAAGCCGTGTGGGTAAAAGCTACGGCATCTAACAGTTGTTGTGGTTGGGTTGATGGAGCAACAACCGTACCGACCGCTACGGATGAAGCGGTTAATGGCGTGATTGATTCAACGGTGGAAGACCTACCCTTGGGTTGAAAAGGTAGGTGCGTCTGCGGTTGAAGCAGATTGCTGTTGATAGCCGACGACACGACGATGAAGATCCTTTTTTTCTACGGGTAAAGATAATTGTGATGATGAGGCGACTACTTGGGCAGTACCCCCTAAACGCCACGAGGTGGCTGCTGTTCTTAAAAAATTGAGTTGTTTAGATAAAGCTTGAAGGGGTTCATCATTAGCAGTAACGGTACTGCTACTACTATTATTCGCCTCTTCAGCGGTAGTGGTAGATGAGGCATCTTTTTCTGTTGGAACGGTTGGGCTAGGGCTTGGCACTAGGGGAGCGATAGGCTTTGGCGGTGTGGCTGGGTTATTAACCACGGAAGCAGGGGGTACTACTGTAGCAGCAGGCAGTGGCACGGTGGGTTGTGCCATGGGTAGCTTAGCCACAGGCTTATTCCAAACAGAAACAAGCTGGTATACAGCAGTACCAATAGCGATAGCCCCGCCTGTAAGGGCCATAATACCGCCAATAGCGTTGGCATTTAAGTAGGTTTTCCCTACGGAAAGAGCAGCCATATGTACCAACCCAAACACGTTGGGTAGTTTATTCCGTAATGCAGGGTCTTTTTCTAGTGCTGCCAAGTTTTTGGGTAGAAATGCTTCAGAAGCAAACGTCGCATCATGCGGCATGCCTAACGAAAAAGCGAAGGGGTTTTTACGGAAAAACGGCAATGCTGAGTTAGTGCTTTCATATAAAATCGCTTTTTGTGCCAAATAATGATTATCCCTTAACTCTTTATAAGTGTTAAAATCAGTCCCCCATACTTTTTCATTCAGAAGACCTAGCACCATTTCGCTACGCAAATGGTTAAAAGGAACATCATCGGCACGAATGCACCGCTCCATTATTAACCCTTGATACACTTTTTTGACTACTTGTTTATAGTCATCGATGGGAATCGCTATGTCTTCTTTATTGATAGCATCAGCATGCGTTGTTGTATTCTTAAAATAAGGCAGTAAATCTTTATGCCCATCGCCCACTAAAATGACATAATCTTTAAGAACATCGATTTTCCAAAGCAATTCGTTAGTCTCTTTGTGACGTTTCTGTTGTTTAGTTTTTGGGTCTATGATAGGAATTAAAGCCCCATTACCGTCTTTAACATAAAGCTTTTGATGCTTATACCGCAAAGGATTCGCTTTCAATTGCGTTTCGTTCAAATCGATAAGGAGTTTTTGATCATCAGGATTAACCTTGTTTTTCTTAAACTGTTTTTTATAAGCCTTCAGCAACGCCGCACAAGTACTGGCTTCTATGTTGAGAGCATCCACCAAGCCCGACAACATTTGTGGGTCAGTAATCATATTTCTAACAACAAAACTGGTATGAATAGGCGTTTCCGCCAACAGTTTACAAATAGCGGCTCTATCAGTACCTGTACTATCCCCAGCAAAGGCTTCTAGCACAGAAATGTTGTTGATGAAATTGAGTACCGCCCCTTTATCCAAGGCTTGGTTGAGGACGGATTCCACATAGGAACCCGTCGGGTCTGCCAATAGATTAACCCCTGCTTCTTTCACAATTTTGGCAAGCATCGCATCGTCTAACCGCTCATCTTGCAAATAATCCGCCAAGTTCAGTGCAGAAGAATTATTGACCATGTTAATTAGGTATCGAGATCCCTCAGGCACATCTCCAGAGGGGTAGCATAATTTTTCCTCAGAAGAAGACACTCTCAAAATGCCTGCATACCCTAAATCTTTGAGTACTCGTTTGATGTCAGGGTTATCTTCCAGTTCGATGATTCTTTTCAGCACTTTCCACTTTTGCGTTTCTAATATCATCAATTTGATATCGGTTGGGTTAGAACCCTTACCTTTGCTGAATAAGTGTTCTGCTTTTTTAATATCAACAAATAACCCATCCAATTCGGCTTCAATAGTGTGAACCGTTAGGCACGCAAGGTCTACTGTCATCAATTCTTTATTAAACGCTTTTAGCTCACCTAGCGTTAACTGCTCGCCCTTACTAGCGAAGGCTTCAATTTTAGCCAACTGCGTTTTGCCCACAGGGGCTTGGAAGTTTTTATCCCCACTGGTTACGCTGTCTGTGGCTTCTTTAGCAAACCTTACCCGTTTATGGTGACTGATAAAATCAATACTACCATCTTCTTTTACAGCTTCGCTAAAGGGTATGTTAAAGTAGTCGTAATCGGCTGGTTCTAATTTTCTGGTATGGTTTTTAAGGTACTCCCCTACCTCCTTCATGGTTTTAGGGTGGCCTTCTTTCGTAACAGGTATGCCTTTTTCAATTTTATCGGCACAATCTAACGCTACTTCAAACACTTGGTTCATTTTGCCTTCCCACGCTTGGGGTAAGGCAAAATCGTGCATGCTTTCGCTCGTCATATAGTAACGGTTAAGCAACGCTTCTTTGGTTGGGTTATCACCTTTACCTGCATGCTCCCATTGGTTTTCGATGATTTTTTTCATCAAAGCTCGAGGGCTTTCTGCTTGACCCGCTTCTACTTCATCAGAACAATTAGAAACCAGTACATCAAAGATATCGTTGAGCTGTTTTTCTTTATCAGGTGCTTTGTCAATTTCATCTACTTTGGTGGAAAGGTATTGCACCATAATATCCTTCATCCAGCCTGTTAAAACCCCTTTGGGTTCTACTTGCCGAAGCGGACTATCTGAACTTTCATAAACAGCATCTAAAATACCAGCTTTTACCAACATATCAGGCAACCCAAACAGGGAAGAATCAGCAAAAGGCATCGGGCAAATCAGTTGCCTATCTACCACATAAGCCCCACCAATACCGTAGGTGTTTACGTGGTTGTAGCAATTGGTTGGGTCCATTTTTAGCAATTGGGGTGCCCCACCAAACGGTCTGTTTTGATACTTATTATCTTTACCTAAACCTGCCCCAGTAATAGGGTTAGGGCTACCTGCTTCAAAAACCGTGCCACTACCGCCTGCTCTAGCGGTAACTAGTGCCAAACTAACCCCTTCCATAAACCGCTTTAAAGCTTCCCCTTTGAGGATTTTAAAGGCTTTTTCAGTGTTTTGTGTCCATCGGGTTAACATGGTTTCAGAAAACGCATCTTCCAACACAATGCTACCATCCTTCAAGGTAGTAGTTGCACCGTACATGCCCAATTCTTTCATTTCCTGAACCATCTCGGTTAAGGTATAACTTGGGTTCTCTGCATTTTTTTCCCCGAATTCTAATGCTGCTTTTGATTTGGCTCGCACAGAAAGCTCGTAGCCCTGCCCTAAAGAAAAATTGGCGGGCGTTAATTCAGAAACGCCGTTGGTGTGGTTGCTAAAATCTTTAAATTCGGCGGTTCCGTCTACATCGCTTTTAACAAGGGTATATTTGCCGTACTTGGCATTGAGCGATTCCATAATTAACTGCCGTTTATAGGCTTTATAGCTAGCTTCTAAATTTTCAGGGGTTCGGTTGA
>JAPLIO010000084.1 GCA_026389055.1 Candidatus Melainabacteria bacterium
CCAAAAAAGAATGAGGGACAAGCAATACCGTATTTTATCACTGTTTCAAGACGTTCATATTGGTCTCTCGCCCAAACAAGGTAACTTAAATTGGTTGATGCAAACACGGCAAACAATCCACCCACTGATAGGAAAATACCACTGGTATAATCCATTGAATTACGAATAGCCAACCAAACCTTAGAAGGGTTTTTCTCTGATGAGGTCATATGATGAGCCAACGTGGCTATAGTGGCAGGCAGTAGTACACAACCCACCTGTAATCCCATTTTTGTGGCGAAATGGTCGTCTTTGGATTGAGACTGGGCTAACACTTTCGCTTTATCATCCGATAAATAAGTTTCTGAGCCCGTGAAGCGATCTTTATGAGCCACCGTCCTAGTTACCCATTGTTTAACGGGCGAAATTAAACTTAAGCCTAAGGAAGTCAATAATAAATCGCCCAATAAAACGGCTTTTTTGGCTTTGTAAACGTTTTTCAAACAATCAGAGTTAAAGGCAATTTCCCCGAGGGCTTTTTCTATTTGTTGGGCTTCTGTTTGTAAGCCTTTGTTAATAAACCCTAGCTTATCAAACCAATTGGGGTTGGCTAAGCGTTGGTGGGTTCTGGCAAGGTGTTTATCAAGATGTTGTTGGGCTAAAGCTTTGTTACCTGCATCTAAGTGTTGCCAGTTAAGTTTGAAGAAGGATTGATTCCCTTTCAGCCAGTTATCGCCAAAACTTTGTTGAGTGCCAACACGTAAATGGGTACCAGCAATAGCCCCATGGTGGTTGAAATAACAATATGGATGAGGTTTTCTCGTCTTTCATCTTGGTTTCTGGAAGCACAATAAACAGGGATGTTGAAGCCCGTTACATCTAACGCCGTTCGGTAAATCATATCATTACTTTGCACAAAGTTAGCCCCTTGTATAAAAGGCGAACGGCTTAAGTTGGTGGAAAGCGTAGACATTGTTGCTTAGTAATACCTTCTTTTAAGCTTTTATAACAATACTATTAAAGAATAAAAAAGAGTTCAAGTGCTAGTCTGTTAAAAAAAGGAGAGAGCCGTTGGTATTTTCATGGGTTTGTGGTAACTTAAATTTATGTATTGATTGAACTTGGATGCTTCAACAACAAATCTTACTATTTGTTGATTCCATTCAATCAGCTGTATTTTAAACAGAATGAGCCTTCAGCCCTTCGGCACCCTCATTCCACTACACGATTTTGGAGACACTTCACCATGGAAGTTATTTTAAACAAAGCCGTCGAAAACGTTGGTTTTCAAGGCGATTTATTGAACGTTTCTAACGGGTACGCCCGTAACTTCTTGTTCCCTCGCAACTTGGCAGTGCCTGCTTCCGCTGGTGCTAAAAAGAATTTGCTAGCCCAACAGGAACAACAAAAACAACAAGCCCAAAAACGCTATGAAGCCGATGTGGCCACTGCGGCTAAATTGAAAGCCATCAGCCCCTTGGTTGTTGAAGCGACTGTTGGCGACGATGGTAAATTGTTCGGTACTATTACACCGAAAGAAGTGGCTCGGTTGTTGGAAGAAAAATCTGGCATTACATTAGACCGTAAAAACCTAACCATTGGTAGAGCCTTAAACCGTGTGGGTTCTTACGATTTAGAATACCGTTTGTCTTCTTTGGTTAAAGCTGCATTGGTTATTGAAATTGCCGCTGCTGCAGAGTAACTGTTAATTCTTTTGATAGGGGTGTGTTTTAACGCCCCTATTTTTATTGTGGCAGGGCTTTAAAAGGTAACTTTTTTTCCGTGAATGCGTTGATGAAATTAGTGGGAAGTAAACTGCCCTTTCAAGTGGATTGGCTGATAGTGGGCTTGGGCAACCGCGGCACACAATATGCGGATACGCCCCATAATATCGGTTTCCAAGCCCTAGATGCCTTTGCCAAAGCACACCAAGTTAGCTTTAAGCTAGAAAAAAAGGCGTTGGCAGAAGTGGCGATTTTAACGTTGGGAAATCAACGGCTATTACTGCTAAAACCACTCACTTACATGAATTTATCAGGGCAATGCGTAGAACCCTTTCGGCAACTATACCAGCTACCTGTAGAACGATGTTTGGTTATTGTCGATGAAATCAATCTGCCCTTAGGGGCGGTTCGCATCAGGGCTAAAGGTAGTGCTGGCGGTCAAAATGGGATGAAGCACTTACTACAGTGTTTCCAGCAAAACCAAAATTTTCCTCGCATCCGCTTGGGTATTGGGCCTCAGCCTGCGGGTGTTGCGTTAGAAGATTTTGTGTTAGCCCCGTATTCTGTTAGCCAACAGGAACAACTGCCCACCGTGTTAAACAAGGCAGTTTTGTGTGTTGAAACGTTTCTTGAAAAGGGGTTGTTAGAAGCTCAAAACGCTTGTAACTCTTAATATCAATTCAATCATTAAATGATGTCTTTTATCATCGATTGTTATTCCTTGCTTTTGCTGGTTGGTTTGTCAGGGGACTGCTGTTTGGCAGCCCCCCGACACGCTTTTTAATTATTTCTGGACAAATTCAGGGGCAAGCCCCTACGGAAAGACCGCCCTAAACGCCACCCCCCTATGCCACCAGACGGGCATTGACGGGGGATGTTCTTTTTGCCCCTTCGGTGGACGGAACGCATCGGCGACTGCAGGGCAAACGCGATGGTCGTTCCTACTGGTTGGTTTGGATGATTACGCTACTCATACTGAATAGAGATTAGGTGGTTGGGGTTGTTTTGAAAAGCCGTAACGCTGTGGCATCGCCCGCTTTGGAAAGTTGATATTCCGTTGATTTTGCTGTGCCTGTTAAATCAGGTACCATCGTAATAAAATGCTTAGCTAGGGCTAATTCTAGCACGGTATGGTTGGCGTTAGGCTTACTAGCAGAAGAAAGCAAGTGGTTCAACTGACGCAACGAAAAAGCTTCTTTCTGTTCTTGTTGCTTCAAGAAATAAGCCCCTAATAGAAGGAAATCCATCGGTGTTTCAGGGCGGGTTACCTTCAACAACTGTGTAAAAGAAGTTATTTCCGCAAAAGGGTTGTTATTGTTGGGTGGGGTGATGGCGGGAAGCGTTACTACTGCTTCTTCAGCTGGCTCTTCTTGGGCAGGTTCTTCTATTGCCAAGTTTTCTTCCACTTCAGGGTCTGTTTCTGCTTCGGGCGTATCAGTAAACAAGCCGACTATTTCAAAGCCATCAATCTTCTCTGGTTCAGTGGTTGCTTCTGCCTCAAGGGCTTGCGTTGGGGTTTCTGCTTCTTCGGTAGAAAAATCTTCCATCAGTGAACCCAATACGGCTGCGAAGTCTTTTTCGTTGGCTTCCGCTTCTGTTTCAGATGCTTCATTGTTTTTTAGGGCTTCTTCTGAGCCAATAAGGCTACTTTCTATTTCACTTTCTGCAGAAAACAGAGGGTCTTCAGTTTCAGCGATCATTGTTTCAGATTCTTCTTCTGTAGCAAGCAAAGTGGCTGTTTTTGAGCTATGACTATTGGGGTAAGCTTTGTGTTTTTCCCGTTCCAAGGCAGATTCTAACCACGCTTTTTGCTGGGCTAATTCCGTTTCGAGTGCTTCCGAAAAATAGTCTTCAATAGGCAATAAGGCCGTATCTGGCTGGATTGATTTTGAAGCCTGTTGGGTAGGTTTTTCGGTTACGCTAATGGTGGTTTTGGAAGAATGCTTAACGCCTAAATAATCTGCTATTTGGGCTTCAATAGGTGTTTCAAATTCTAACTCTATGGAAGTAGGGCAGGGGTCTTCTTCTTCTGAGTCTGACTGTAGCAAGGAATCTTCGGGTGTGTTATCGGCTTCTTGTATGCCTAGCAGTGCAGAAAGTAGGTGGGTTGTAGTGCTTGTTTCTTCCCCTCTGTGGGTTGCAGGGGTTTCTAGTTTAATGCGTTCTTGTAACGCCGTAATAACTTCTTCCACTGGCTTTACAGCCTCTTGAGTGGGCATTTCTTGTTCTGCTTCAACGACAACTAATTGTTCAGCATCCTCTTCCACAGATACAGAAAATAGCATGGGGGCGTGCATGGGTTGTACCACATGCGTTTGCAGACGCACCATTTGTGCGGCAATAAACCCTTGATTGGCTGAAAACAAGCAGAGTTCTGCACCGTTTTCTCTCCATTTTAGCTCGTAGGGTAGCGGTTTTTCAGGTGCTACATCTGGGGGAGGTATCTTTTGTGTGTTGCCTACCAACAGGGCTAGTTCTGCCAAGGTGAGTTTGGGGTATTTTTTAGGCGTGTACCGCTTTTTACCAGCTTTTGATTGGCTGGTGGCTTTGGTTTTTTTACCGTTTACTTCGGAAGAGGAGGCAGAACGGTTGTTTTTAGTTGATTGGGTGGGTGAAGAAGAGACAGGAGACATCATCATAAAAAAACAACAAACCTAAAGGCAGTGGTAACGCTTAAAAAACAAAAAGGGTGAACAGTCGCTTGAATAAAACGAGGTTATTCAGCTTCTGGGGTGGCGGTAGCGGCACTTAGTAATAGTGAACGCCACGCATCCATTTGGGCTTCGATAAATTGAGCATCGTCGCTTTTTAGTTCTAATTCTAGTTCGCCTTTTTTGAGTTTGAAGATATAATCGCTCATGGTAATAAGAGGCTCCTTTTGGTTACTTGAATGGTGAATCATAAAAATAGGGTTATACCAATTTCAAATAGAACTATCGTCAGCGTCTACAAAATCCTCAACGTACTTCTGTGTACGCCTGCGGTTTTTTACTTGACAGTGCCTAGTATCCATCTAACGCTATTCCTATTTGAAAATGGTATTAGATTCTAACTTAAGGCTTATTGTAGCTTATTTTATTAGGCTAGCCTACGGGATGCGGGTGGTTGTGGAAAAATATCCTCTATTTGTCATAGATGGCATCTTGTTTTATTTCCCCCCGCACAAAAGCAGTATCTTTATGGTTTTATATCAATAAGGGATACTATGGGGACGCCATTCTGCTTTTAATGGTACCCAAGCAAGTTAAGAAAGTGTGTGCTAGTTTTATGGGTTTGTTTGTTAATACCATGCGATTATACGCTGCCATTAGTAGGCAAAGAGATTTAGAACTAGAATCTCAATTTATTTCCATGCACAAAATTCAGTTAGGGAACTCTCAAGCTGAATTGGGTAACATGTATGGTAAGCTAGACCCTGCCAGTGAGGCAGCGAGAATTCTAGATTCCCGTATAAAACAGTTGCAACATGCTGAAACGGTTTTAGATAACCAAATTAGCCGTATTCAATCTCAAACTAAAATACTAGATCAAGAAATTCAGGAAGCTAGACAGAATATTGATAAGGCAATTAAAAATACCTTTGGCTTATCTCAAGCCTTTGGGGGCGGATAGTTAATCAATTAAAGGAATGTCTTCATAGCCTATTAAAAACGGGAGGGTTTTAAACCCTCCCGTTTTATGTTGGTTTTAACGTCAAACTTAATTTCTGGTTGTAGATAAGGCTGAAGCAAAAGGGTCTGCATTGTAAACAGGTTGTTGAAAACCAAACCGCTTCCAGTTAGGCCAAGAACTAGTATCGCCTAAAAAAGCCGTTGCAGGGTCGCAATTGCCTTCCCAAAAACCATCAATGACGGTTTCATCATAATTGACCACTACCTTACGAATACAACTAATGTGATGCGTTTGAATTTGAAAGGTATTCGCCGTCCAAATCAACATTTTTCGACCATCCTTGGTATAAAACCAAGTGGTAGGGGTTCCCCAATGACGAGACAACTCACTGAATGGTTCGCCAATCCAAGAATCTAATACTTGTTGAATATACGATGCCCCTGAATTGCTAGGGTAGGCGTTGGCTACAGGTTGAATAAAGGCAATAACCATAAAAAGAAGTAAGGTAGAAAAGACCGTTGATAAATAGTGAAAAGTCGTGTGTTTCATCACAAAAAAGCTCCATCTAAGAAGTAAGGGAATGATTGATGTAAAAGCCAAAAATATCGTAACAATCAAGGGGATACTTTTTTGAACAATTGTTACTATTGAAAGAGAAAATATGTATCGCTAATAATATAAAAACAACCAGCTAGGGTTTAATGCTTTTTAGGGGCTATTTGTAACGGGTTGTAACAATCTCTTTAGTCTGAAAGAGGATTATCCGAAAGTGAAGATAAGTTACATACTATGTGATGTGTAACTAGGATTTTTGATTGAAACCAGTCAACCGTATTCAACGATTATTCATCGGTTCAATCATCCACGGAAAGGAGCCTCTTCTACCATGATGATGCCTAATAACAACAAGATACAAGCTCCAGAAGCAGCAGGCATTGTGGCTACCGCACCTGTTGAAACCGACCAACGACCCGTAATAACAACTGCTACCCAGCGTTTACAAAAAATTGCTCGGCAACTAGCACACCCTGTTTTAGCTGATATACAACCGCTTTCTAGCTTCCATGTAGAGCAACAAGCCCCTTGTACGCTACTGGTATTAGGCAGGACACCCAACCAAGCTAGTAATAAGCACTCAGCTAAGCTGCAAGATAATCAACTCATCTGCCAATTACAAACCCAAGTAGAGGAAGTAGCTAAGGGGCTACAACAATTACACTGTACGCAACAACTGGAAGCAGAAACGGTGCAATTGTTTAGTAAAATGCAGAAGGCGTTTCAATCTAAAAATACGACGTTATTTCAGCGTCATTGGAATAGTTGGTTACAGGTGATTGAACTGTTGGAACAACAAACCACGACCCTTTACGGTACTAGCCAACCCGAAGATAAAGCGACTTTTTTCACCCCTTATGGTTTACCTAGTTGGTTGTTTGAAAAGGCTGTGCCTGAAGCGAAAGAAGCCATTGATTGTTATGAGCAGTTTTGGTTAAGCCAACAACAAGAAACAAACACACGCCATGAAAATGCCCAATTTTATAGTAACCAAGTACAAATAAAATTAGAAAATTGGTTGGCTGCTAAAACCGCACCAAAATCTAACTAATCAAGCATTGAGCCTATTTAAATAATCGAAGTTACGGAATAAGGGTA
>JAPLIO010000107.1 GCA_026389055.1 Candidatus Melainabacteria bacterium
GTAACACGTTCTATCACGATCTTCACACGGGCGCAAGGTGAGGGGCCTTGTCCCTCACCCTGAGAAAAGCGCAGTTGAATGGGAGTTGATGGGCTGTTGTCTTGGGGTTCGAAATTTTGAACCCGTTTTATTGGGGTTCGAAAAAAAATTTATTCGAGGGCGAAACCCGGGATTGCGGGGTTTGCTGCTGCCGCCGGCCCAACTCCCCCGCAGCAGCGGAGAAACAGGCGGCCCCGAATAGCCGGGCCTGTGCGTGATGAGGGCGCGCGGCGGCAAGTGTTCGTCAACGCAGCCGCCGCGTTGCAGCGTCGCTTAGCGCCCACGGCGCAGGGCGGAGCAAGCGGAGCCCGAGCCCGCCGACGGGTGGGTGGGCGCTGACGCTGGCCGCCGTGCTGACAGACAGCGTGTACGGGGCGAATCGCGTGAACGAACGCGGAGCGCACTGGTGCCGCGAGCGCAGCGGCCCCAGCAGGGGCGCGGACGCTTGACGTTTGAATGTGGCAACCGCGTGTCACCTGCCACCACCGACAGAGGGCCGCTGCCCCTGGCCGAGGCCTGACTGAATTGCTGCCCCCTCTTTTGCCCAACACCCAAAAGGGAAATGTGCGGCGCGTTGTGTGCGCCGCCTCCCTAAAGGGTGGTAGGGTGGGGGTGGTGGGAGCTGCGGGGGAGTTGGGCCGGCGGCAGCAATGATTTGAGATAAGCCAGCAGGCACAATAGCCCAGGCCTGGGCAGGCCGAGCGCCGAGGCAGCAGACCGAGAAGTCTCGGCGTTCGGTCGGCGTTCTTCGATGGAGTTCGCGATAAGGACCCCATGGCGCGTACGCTTGCGCCAATGTCGACGCGTCGACAGGGGCGATTCTTGCTTCCGAATGCTGTAAGTGTTCCGGGTGGGCGATCCGGGGCGTGCGCAGCACGCCCCGGATGTGTTTCTACCTATAATGGTGGGTTTCTACGGCTTCTTACGGTCTCCTGGGCACTCTTTTCGGGGTTTTCTGGCGTCTACAGGCTCTCTTTTATGCTCTCCAGGCTCGGATTTCACTCCGATTTCTTCCCTTTTTCACTCCGATTTCACTTCGCTTGCTAACTATCCTCAGGGTAGTGGGGCCGCGTGGATGGCGGCCCCGGTGTGTGTTACCATTTGCGGATCGTTCGCAGAATGATTGGGAGCAAGGCGAGAATTACGACCGCGATCAGGGCAACGGGAACGACCACGTACATGGGTTATTCTCCTTTCTTGGGTGGCGGGAGCCACGATCGGACAAGATCGCAGAGTGAGGCAAGCTCCCTGTTGGTTTGTTCCATGGTGTCCGCGCATCGGTGGACGGCGGTGACTACTTCGGCGAGAACATAGATTTGTCCGGCGCGCTCGGTTTGCTGTTCGAGCTTCAGGGCGTTGTCGGCGGCGGTGGCGCCTAGCGAATCAGGGGGTCTCCAGCTACGGTGTTCGCCTTCGCTGTCGATGAAGTGTCGCATTGTTTCTCCTTTCTCGGTTGATTGCAGTTGCCGCATTGTTTGCAGATTCTCGGGTTTTGCCAATGGCATTTTGGGCAGGACCAGTTGCCGATCGGGGTTGGGTTTGGGCGGACTCGTCCTTGTCGTAAGTCTTCGAACTTCATGATTGACTCCCGGCTTTCTTCGGTTTTTGCGGTATTTTTTGGATTCGGATTGCGCCGACGTGGAGTGGCCCGCATGTTTTCGCGATCGCCAAGGCGTGATCTAGCCAATTGAGTCTGCGTTGCGTTTGATTGAGTTTCTTCATAGGACTCCTTCGCCTTTCTTCTTTATGTTGTCGGGAGTGTCCGTTGTTTGCCGGGATTGTCCGTAGTTGGACTGGTGCCATTCATTGCCTGGGTTTCCCTGGCCCTGCTTTGTCGGCGCGCCGACATGGCGGTTGGGGTGGTGTGGTGCGTTTGCCGGTTCGGTTTGGTTGCTGGTGTCATTGGCGATGAGGAATTCGAGGAGTGGTCGGTTCCAAGAGGTGCGGGCGCATGACCTCCGTTATTAGCAGGGATTAGGTCGATTCGCTCCCTGATACTGGTAGAGTACTCTGGTAGGATTGATGTTGTCAAGTTCTTTTTCGCATCCGATGGGTATCGGTTTTTTTCCACAGGCATGCACAGCTTTTGCACAGGATTTGCACAGAATTTTGCACAGGCCTTCTGTCCGAAACCCGGATCTAGTTAACATAGTAGTCCTTATCAGGCTCTAAACAGACGTGGATTCGGTCGTTCTGTCTGAAATGATGCATAAAGATGCATTTGACTACTACTAGAAGAGAGGTCCGGTTCTTGTTGTTGGATCCTCAAAGGGTACTTGCTTTTTTAAGGGGGGGGGGTTTGGGGGGGGTATTTCCCCCCCATCTTGGATGATCTTCCTTAGGTGGGGGTAGCAAGGGGGGCGCTAGCTCCCCTTCTGCGGGGGGGGGTGATGGAAACCTGTCGGAACTCTCTAGGGGCTCAAGGTGCTGTCCGTTGTGGTTGGTTGCCTGATTGTCTACGATCGGTGGCGTTGGCTTTACGGTGGGCGGCGTGGCGGAAGCGATCTATCCTTAGATGGCAACGCTGGCAGCCCGCCAGTACGTGCGCTGGGTTCATGCAGATTGGGTTGCACTGGCAGAGGTGGATCACTGAGAGGCGGATTTTGCCGTTGGCGAAGATTGCGGGGTGGCCCTGCTGCTCGATGCAGCGGCGGAGAACCTTTGGGTCTTGGTGCAAGCCGCACTGTCCGGTGCACTCGCAGCGGCCGCGGGCGCGCTGGAAGCGAATGTGCGCGGAGAACTCTTGCCAGCCGGCTGGGTAGTGCTCAGGTGGCATGGGCACGGCGGAGGCTCTGGAGGCGTGTCTTGCGGGCGCGTGCGCAGGGGGGTGTGCATGTTCTTTGGGTTCGATTCCAGCGTCTGGGTTGGCCCGGATGGTGCTTCCAGCCGCTGGTCATGGGCCGGTACCAGCGTGCGCGGTAGGTTCTGACGTCGAGATGAATCAGGTTTTGGGGATAGAGTCCGATGCCGCCCCTGGCGAAGTCGGGAATTTGCTCAGCGAAGAGGTATAGGTCAAGCGGGGTGTGTGCGGGGGAGTGAATATCTGCGGCCATCCCTAGCAGATGTTGGCTGGTCGGCGCCCCGCCGACTGAGGCGTTGTGGGCGTGGCAGCGGTAGCCGGAGTTGATCTCAAGTTTGCTGCCGCATGTGTTCTGTAATTGGTTGATGGCAGCCAGCAGGCGGGGGTTGGCGATTTGGACGTGGCAGCAGGGGCAGGCGAGATCGGCGGCGGTGATCTGGTTCATTGCCGGTCGTCTTTGGAGCCGTAGCGGGTGAGGAGTGAAATGATGCTAGTCACGGCGGAGCCGAGAGCGGGGTAGATTACGGTCCTGGTCGTGATCGGAGCGCCGCTGGGGATGACGAGTAGGCCGGCGCCGATGCCGCCGATGGCCGCGTGCAAGATGAGCTTGAAAAGGTTCTTCATGGTGGCCTCCGTGTAAAGAAGTATCTAATTAGGCTCAAGTTGTCAAGATGGGGGGGAAAAAAGGCGTGACGTTGGCTCAGGACGCGTCGTTAGACAGTAGGTAATACGATCGTATGGGGTATTTGAGTGTAGTTACGGGTGAAAGTTGCACCCCTGGGAGTGCAACTTTGGATGTGTCACGGTGGTGGTCGCGTCCAATCGTAGAAAGTTGGGTTGGAGGGGATGCGTCCGACGAGTTCATAGGACGCGGTCATTTGGACGTGGGCGATGACCGCCGTGACCGTATTATACTCTCCGGTTCGCTTTCCCGCGAAGGATAAGCCGAAGCTGGGGTCATTGAGGTCTGCGCCGGTCCATTCATCGGCGAGAGCTGCTGCATCCCACGTGTAGGTTCGATAGGGC
>JAPLIO010000045.1 GCA_026389055.1 Candidatus Melainabacteria bacterium
ACAGAACAAGAGCGCCAACAAATATTTTTGCTAGAATCTCAGCGCTTAGATTTTGAAAAACAAATTGATGTAATAGATGGAGAGAAAGATCCTGCGTTAAAGCTAGATAAAAATAAACTATTACTACAGAAAAGAGATCAACAAGAAAAATTAAATTCCATATTAGCAGAAGAGAAAAAACTTGAGTCTTCGGTTTCTTTTAGTTACACTGGTGTTTATAGTCTTATAATGTTTTTTACGGTTCAATCAGCTCGGCGTTTAGTGGCTTTTCGGTCAACTATCGCCCTAATTAAAGGAAATTCTTCACAGTGGCCAGAAAGTTTACGTTAGATAAAGTTAGAAACATTGGTATTGCTGCTCACATTGATGCGGGTAAAACCACCACCACCGAACGGATTTTGTTCTATTCGGGTAAAGTTCACAAAATTGGTGAAGTACACGATGGTACTGCCGTTACCGACTGGATGGAACAAGAGCGTGAACGGGGTATTACCATTACTTCTGCGGCTATTACCACCACTTGGAAAGATTATCAAATTAACATTATTGATACCCCAGGCCACGTTGACTTCACCATTGAAGTAGAACGGTCTCTTCGGGTATTGGATGGTGTGGTTGCCGTTTTCTGTTCAGTAGGTGGCGTACAATCTCAAACCGAAACCGTTTGGCGTCAAGCAGACCGTTATGCCGTTCCTCGGATGGCGTTTGTCAACAAAATGGATAGAACGGGTGCCAACTTTGAACGGGTTGTTCATCAAATGAAAGTGCGTTTGGGTGCTAATGCTGTGCCTATTCAATTGCCAATCGGGTCTGAAGAAAATTTCAAGGGCGTGATTGATTTGGTCGCTAACAAAGCGATTGTTTACCATGACGACTTAGGTAAAGATATTCGTGTTGAAGATGTGCCTGCCGATATGTTGGATGAAGTAGCCATTGCTCGTGAAACCTTAATTGAAGGCATTGTTGAAACCGATGACGCCTTGATGGATAGATACTTAGGTGGCGAAGCTATTTCCGAAGAAGAATTAAAAGTAGCATTGCGTAAAGCGGTTTGTGCCGTTAAGATTGTGCCTGTTTTGTGCGGTACAGCCTTTAAAAACAAGGGTGTTCAAACTTTATTGGATGCCGTTGTTGATTATTTGCCAGCCCCTATTGATGTTGCCGCTATTAAAGGTATTTCAATGGATGGCGAAAGCGAAATTTCTAGAAGTGCCAATGATGATGAGCCATTCGCAGCCTTAGCCTTCAAAATTATGACAGATCCTTTTGTGGGTCGGTTAACCTTCTGCCGTTGTTATAGCGGAAAATTAGAAGCAGGTAGCTACGTTTCTAATGCCACAAAAGGCAAAAAAGAACGGGTGAGTAGAATTGTTCAAATGCACGCTGATAGCCGAGTAGAAATTGATGAAGTGCGGGCAGGTGATATTTTTGCGGTTGTAGGCTTCAAAAACACCACTACGGGTGATACCCTGACCGCTGAAGGACAGGAAGTTATTTTGGAATCCATCTTTATTCCTGAGCCTGTTATTGAAGTAGCCATTGAGCCAAAATCCAAGGCAGATCAAGATAAATTATCTACTGGTCTTCAGAAATTGGCAGAAGAAGACCCTACCTTCCGGGTTCGGGTGGATAGAGAATCTGCTCAAACCGTTATTGCGGGTATGGGTGAGTTGCACTTGGAAATTATTGTAGACCGCTTGTTCCGCGAATTTAAGGTGGATGCGAGCGTTGGTAAACCACAAGTTGCCTATCGTGAAACCATTACCAAAATGGTTGAAGCCGAAGGCAAGTTTGTTCGTCAATCAGGTGGTCGTGGTCAATACGGGCACGTTTGGATGCGTTTCGAGCCGTTGGAACGGGGCGAAGGCTTCAAGTTTGTCAACAAAATTGTCGGTGGTACCGTGCCTCGTGAATTTATTAACCCTGTTGAAAAAGGCGTTTTTGAAGCATTACAAGGCGGTGTTATTGCTGGATTTGAGATGATTGACGTACAAGCAACCATTTTTGATGGTAGCTACCACGATGTGGATTCTAGCGAAATGGCGTTTAAAATTGCGGGTTCAATGGCATTAAAAGCGGGTGTGCCTAAAGCGGGCCCTCAATTGCTTGAACCTGTGATGAAAGTTGAAGTCGAAGTACCTGAAGACTTCATGGGCGACGTAATCGGCGATTTATCGAGCCGTCGGGGTCGGGTTGAAGGGATGGAACCTTTAGGCGATTTAGGCGTTCAAAAAATCAGAGTAATGGTGCCATTAGGCGAAATGTTTGGCTATGCCACTGATTTGCGGTCTAAAACTCAAGGTCGTGGTACGTTTTCGATGGAATTTGCTAATTATGAGCCAATGCCTAACAGTATGGCCGAAGTGCTTGCTGCTCTTTTAGGGTGTTAATCGTTCCATCCATACTAACGGAATCTTTGATAGATTGCCGTAAAAAGCCGTTAATATCTGGCATCAATCGAATCGCCAAGTCGATTTTCGGGTTATTTCCGTGTTCATATGCCCCGATATCAATTAAATCTTTAGCGTCTTTATAAACAGCCATCAGTTCCCGCATTTTACCCGCTGCCTGCATATGTTCCACATCGCAAATTTCGGTAAACAACCTACTAACCGACCCTAAAATATCAATGGCAGGGTAATGGTTGGAAGCCGCTACTTTTCGGGAAAGGAAAATATGCCCATCCACAATCCCCCGAACCGTGTCCACCACAGGGTCGTTAATATCATCGCCTTCCATTAGGGTGGTGTATAAAGCGGTGATAGACCCATCATCGGTAATACCCGTGCGTTCCAACACCTTTTGAAGCCACGAAAATATCGAAGGCGGATACCCCTTCATCGTCGGCGGCTCGCCAATAGAAAGCCCCACTTCCCGCCCGCTCATGGCACAACGGGTAACGGTATCTGTCATTAAAAATACTTTTTTACCTTGACTACGGAAGTATTCACAAATGGCAGTGGCGGTTTGCAAGCATTTCATCCGAATCAAAGGCGGTTGGTCGCCAGTGGAACACACTAAAACGGATTTTGCCATCCCTTTTTCTTTCAGGGCGTGTTCCATAAATTCTTTGACTTCTCTGCCCCGTTCACCAATCAAGGCAACCACGTTCACATCCGCTTCGGATTCCCGAGCAATCATCCCCAGCAGAGTCGATTTACCAACCCCTGAACCGGCAAACAAGCCCATCCGTTGCCCGTTGCCCATGGTTAGTAGGGAATCAATCGCCCGCACGCCTGTGGAAAACTTGGCGGAAATAATCGGTCGGCTGAGGGGGTCGGGCGGTGAGGCTTCAACAGGCACCCACTTAGCGTTTCGGGTATCTAGCGGTCTACCATCCAGTGGTTCGCCTAAGGGGGAAATGAGTCGCCCTTTCAGGAAATCACCCACGGGCACCATAATGGGCATGCCTGTCGTAGTAACCCAAGCCCCTTGATAAATACCGCCACCATCGTACAGCAATAGCATAACGGCTTTATCGCCTTTAAAGGCCACTACTTCGGCGGCTTTCATATCACCATCGATGGTTTCAATGTAGCAAAGGTCGCCCACTTTTAGCTTGGGAAGTGAGGCTTCAACCGTTAGACCCATGAGCTTGGAAACTCGCCCTTTGTAGCCGTTTAAATCCGCCATGGAAAGGGTGGAACGTACTTGGCGGTGGGCGTCTCGAATTTTTTGGGGTGGTACGCTAAATAAGGCGGTTTCCGCTGCGGTGGGGCGATGAATTAACGCCGATGGTTTTTCGCCTTGGCTTAGGCGGGCTTCAAAGGCTTGTTCTTGTTCTAGGGGTGTTTGTTCAGGGTCAACATCCCGTTCCCAAATAGGGGGGGCAACGGGGGGCATTCGGTTGTTATCAGGCTCTTGTTCGGGGGAAATAGTCATCATCATGCTAATATTATAGCATTTTTTGAATTAAACGACGTAGCTCCAGATGACTTGTTCTTAAGTAATAAGGTTTCTTGCCGATAAGACCATTATAAAGCCATTGTTATTTCATTGACCTACTTTAAAGGATACCTTGTTTATGCTACCTTCAAACCAAGCACCAAGCACCAAGCACCAAGCACCAAGCACCAAGCACCAAGCACCAAGCACCAAGCACCAAGCACCAAGCACCAAGCACCAAGCACC